>JAJYPZ010000128.1 GCA_021794855.1 Pseudomonadota bacterium
CCGGAAATTGCGGGGGGGGCTGCAGCAGCGGCGCTAGGTGCGGCTGTTGGCATAGGCATGGCGCCCATGTAAAAAGGATGTTGAGTGGCCGGCGGCGTTGCCCGAGCAATTCGTACCTTTTCTTCTCCTTCCGTAATTTCGAGTTCTGCAATGCCGGATTCTTCGACGAGATCTATGAGTTTTTTAAGTTTTCTCAGGTCCATGATATTCAAGCCTTGTGAGGATATTGGGTAAGCACGTATTCGAGTGCGAGTTCGTAGCCCTGAGCACCCAAACCGCTGATTACGCCTACTGCCAGATCGCTGAAATGCGAATGATGGCGAAAGGTTTCGCGTGCGTGGACGTTGGACAAATGAATTTCAATAAAAGGAATCGCAACGGCCGCCAGTGCATCTCTTATAGCGATGCTGGTATGAGTAAAAGCAGCCGGATTGATCAGTATAAAATCGACTTTCTGATACGCCGCATGGATCTGCTCGATCATGGCTGATTCGCTGTTGGTCTGGAAATCGCTCAGGATCGTGTTGGCGGCTCGGGCGCGTACTTGCAGCCGAATATTGATATCGGCCAAAGTATTGTTGCCGTAATGCGCCGGTTCGCGTACCCCTAGCATATTCAGATTGGGGCCATGCAGAACGAGCACATGCAAAGGCGGCGTAGAATCGGTTGCAGGAGAATTCATAGGCGCAAGTTTGCCGAAATTAGACGGTAATGTCCAGACGTTTAGCGAAAATGAGTGTTATTGCTTTAACGTTTATGTAATAAAGGAGCAAGCAGATTAGTTAATTCGCGTTCGGTCATTTCGCCGGATCCGGCTGCGACCACGCGACCTTGCTGATCGATAACGATCGTGTAGGGCAACCCACCCGAATAATTGCCGCTGGCACGGGCCAGCGAAACCCCTTCCAGGTCGCTGACCAGAATCGGATAGTTGAAACCGGTTTTATTTGCATACGCCTGCACGGCCGACTTGTCGTCGATGGCTATGCCGACGAACTGCAAACCGTCTGCGCCATACTTCCGCTGCAGGCGAATAAAGCCCGGAATTTCGCGCTGGCACGGAGGGCACCAGCTGGCCCAGAAATTGACAACTAGAAGTTTACCTCGCCATTGCTGCAAAGGCTGGCGCACTCCCGCCAGATCGGGAAGTTGCGCATTGAAGATCGCGTCCGACGTAAGCTCAACGGGACGCGGTGCGCGATAAAACTGATAGCCGGAATAAGCGATGACCAAAGCGAGCGTAACGATGATCAGCCAGGAAGTTTTATTAGTCATTGGGCAGAATATTTATTCAGGGTTCGGGAAAATTCGGCTGGCGATTGATAGCCGATGACGTGTTCCGGAATTTCTTTGCCGTGCGCGTTAAAAAAAATCAGGGCGGGCGGCCCGAATACGCCGAATCGCTTGCGTAAAGCGTCATCATCGGCGGTATTGGCGGTAATGTCCGCCTGCAGCAGCGTCATCTTTGCCAACCGCTGGCGTATAACGGGATCGTCAAAGGTATCGCGGGCCATTTCCTTGCACGAAGTACACCAGTCGGCGTAAAAATCCAGCATCACCGGTTTGCCCTTCGAATGGGCGAGCACAGAGTCGAGTTCGGACAGGTTATGGACAGGCTGAAACACCAGCGCTTCCTGGTCCGGTTCAGGCGCTGCGGCAGTATGAAAAATCGCTAGCGGCTGCAATATGTCGCGTCCTCCGGCCAGCATGCCGGTAAATAGTCCTGCTCCCGCCAGCAACAGCAGGACGGCAAGTCCTTTCCATATCCGGCGCCAGCCGGAAGCGTTGTGCGGCAGGGCGTCGAGCGCATGCCAATATACGGCGGACAAGGTCAGCAGCATAGCCCACAGCAGCATTTGCAGCCATACCGCGATCAATGGCGTAATCAGCCAGATTGCCACGCCGAGCATCAGTACGCCGAAAAAATTCTTGATCGCGTTCATCCAGGAGCCGGCCCGCGGCAGCAAAGCACCCGCAGACAAACCGACCAGCAGCAAAGGTATGCCCATTCCGATCGCCAGCGAAAATAAAGCCCAGCCGCCCAGCAGCGTATTGCCGCTTTTCGCGATGTAAGCCAGCGCCGCCGCCAGTGGAGGCGCAACGCAGGGACCGACGATAAGCGCCGATAGGGCGCCCATGGCGAAAACTCCGATGAAATTGCCGCCTCTGATCCGGTTGCTGGCATCGGAAAATTTGCTTTGTATGAAGCTGGGCAATTGCAATTCAAAGAAACCGAACATCGACAGCGCCAAGGCCACAAACAAAGCGGCACCGATCGATAGTGCAACGGGGTTTTGCAGGGTATTGGAAATCAGGGTGCCCGATAAAGCCGCCACCACGCCGACGAGCGCATAGGTAATCGCCATGCCGAGTACATAGGCCACGGCCAGAAGAAAGCTGGAAAGCCGCGTAACGTGCCTCTGTCCGGCGATAATGCCGGATAAAATGGGTATCATCGGGAATACGCAAGGCGTCAGTGCAAGCAGTAACCCGGCACCGAAGAACGTAGCGATGACTATCCAGAAATTACCGCCATGCAAGGCGCGTTCGATATTGCTGCGGCTGGTATCGGACGCGTTTACAGGATAGTTTGCGGCGACATCGGAGGGCTGGGCGGTAGCCTCTGCGCTGTCTCCAGGCGCAAGCACCTTGGTTTGAGGAGGATAGCAGATGCCCAATTCGCTGCAGCCTTGATAACTCGCGCTGATTTGCGTTTTTTCGCCTGCGGTTAGCGGGCGGGAAAGCACCATGTCCACGGTAAAGTCATGATGATAGACTTTCATTTGCCCGAAATTCGGGTCGGATTTTATTTCCGGCGTGGGCAGAGCGAGCGTTTTTATACGCACTCCAGCCGGTTGTTTGACGGCAAAATGCAGTTTGTCTTGATACAGGTAATAGTGCGACGCTACCGTAAATCGCGCTTGCAGGGTATCGGGCTTGACTGCGACCAGCTGAACGCGAAATGCCTGGTCCGGGGACAGGAACGCAGGAGGATGCGGCAAATGCCCGGTTTGCGGTGCGGGCGCAATGGCCTGAGTAGCGATCGGGGGGGTAGCCGGCACACTAAAACGAGCAGCATTCGTTATCGGCGTATAACAGATACCGGCTTCCGCGCAGCCCTGGGCGACGCTTTGCAAGCGAAAAGTCGTGGTAGATGCGAGATGATACGGCACAAGGATTGCGATGCTGCGATGATAGATCTCCATGGTGCCGAAATTCGGGTCCTGCTTGATTTCTCCTGCAGGAAAAATCGGTGTCCCGAGCGTTGCGCCGTCTGCGCTGAATTTGAATTTGTTGCGATATAAATAATAACCGGGAGCGATATCATAATCAATTTCTATCCGGTTATTGGCTATCAGGTGCGCCGAAAACTTGAAAGCTTGTTCGGGTTCGAGAAAATCAGCAGCATAAGCGGAGCCGATTTGACTCAAAAAATAAATAACAAAAAATAAAACACGCATGGGTAGTCTCCAGAAGCTTGTAGTTATATATTACACACCCATATACAATTAATTATATTGGACGATGTTCGGTGAGTGTCCGACTGGCAAGCGGCCAAAAGGTTCGCTCTCGTTCGGACGCGTCGGGGGGAAAATGCGGTTATTAACAGGCCTAATTATAGTATTAAGTTTCCCTGCGCTGGAAATTTATACTCTGCTCGTCGTATATCACTTTATCGGGTGGTGGGTAATCGTTTTGCTTGCACTGTCGGCGCTGGCCGGCATGAGCTTGATCGCGGAAGAGCGGGTTGCGTTTTTTGCGCGCATGGTCATGAACCTGCAAAAAGGCGGATCGCCGTTCCGCGTCTTGTTGCAAAGCGGACGGACCATGATAGCCGGCGCGTTGCTGATATTTCCCGGCCTGCTCAGCGATGTGCTGGCATTATTGATTTTACTGTTTCCGTTGCGCTGGGTTGGGCGCGGGTCCAAATCCGCAGTTCCTCCGGGAATTATCGAGGGCGAATTCAGTCGTGCGCCGGACGAAGTGATTGCCAAAAAGCGATAATTTTTCTGCCGGTACGCTAACGATAGTAATTTAATACCAGATTTGGTACATTGGCTCCGGATTGTTAATTGAGTACTAATTATGATTGCTCCCTTTAATGTCGTAGTTCTGGCAGCCGGTCGAGGCCAGCGCATGAAATCTGAACTTCCCAAGGTCTTGCAGCCGTTAGGCGGCAGACCCATGCTGGTGCATTTGCTCGAAGCCGCGCGCACCGTCGAGCCACTGCAAATCTGCGTCATTTACGGTTATGCGGGCGACCAGGTACGCCTGGCTCTGGCGGAAGAAGATCTGACCTGGGTGTTGCAAGCCGAACAGCGCGGAACCGGTCATGCACTGATGCAGGCATTGCCTCATCTGGCGCCTTCCGGCGTTACGCTTATTTTGTATGGCGATGTCCCCCTGGTTACCGCAGAGACCATGCAGAATCTCACTGCGCTGGCCGTGCAGGATTGCGTGGCCTTATTGACGACCACCCTCGCCGATCCTTCTGGTTATGGGCGTATCGTCCGTAACGAAGCGGGAAATGTGACCAGAATTGTCGAAGATAAGGATGCCGATGCGGCAATCCGGTCTATCAATGAAATCAATACCGGTTTGATGGCGCTACCTACGCAAAGACTGTCCGACTGGCTCGGACGATTGCGCAACGACAATTCCCAGGGCGAATACTATCTGACCGATATTATCGCTCTGGCCGTCGAAGACGGGGTGGAAATACAAACTTCCCAACCCATGCATTCATGGGAAACGCTCGGTGTGAACGATAAAATTCAACTGGCCGGACTAGAGCGCCAGCTCCAGCAAAACATTGCCCG
>JAJYPZ010000129.1 GCA_021794855.1 Pseudomonadota bacterium
GATGGTGCGCCTGAGACAGATACTACGGCCCGTTAAAATCGCAAGCCGAGATTAACCAGCAGCAGGATGCCTGTTCTAGCGCTGTCTATTGGGCATTGCGTGAAGGCAAGGTATTGTATGACACGGTATGATGCCGTCTGTTGAGCTTGCGCGCCGACTGCTCGTGCTCGCAGAACGCGACATGGTTTCGTTCCGTGCTTTAGCCAGCCATCCGGAAGTAGATATTTCCGCAACCGGTTTCTTTGCCCAACAAGCCGTAGAAAAATGCCTCAAAACCGTAGCAGAATATCACGGCATCGTATTTCGCAGAACGCACGATGTTGACGAACTGGTTGACCTGTTATTGCAACACAGCGTGGCAATGCCTTTCCCTGCTGACCGGTTCAGCATTTTGAACCCATTCGCCGTTATTTTACGTTACGACGAAACGCCCTATATCAGCATGGCTATAGATGAAATGAACTACCTGGCCGATCTTGCCTAGCTATGGGCGCGACTTGCAATTGAGCAGAAGCGAAAGGAATTTTAGAAACACAGCAAGCTTAGTAAACTGCCGTTTATCGTTCTTTTCTCCTTATCCTGCCTGACGTTGCCGCTGTGACAACAAGAAACTTGAATTTCATCCAGTCTTCAAAATATCTTCATACAAGCTTTATCTAACGCGCATAAACTTTCTGCATAACAAAATTCTGCGATGTATTTTTTGTTACTAACGAATTAACCATCGCTGAAAATTTGAACCCCCATCGTTTATTCCATTTGCAAGAACGGCAGCAAAAAACATCCTGAATAAATAGGGGAGTACCGAGTGAAACCAGCGAAAGGGTGTTATGCGTAACATTTTTACCGGATTGACTATTTTAATTTTGCTGATTCCGGCGATTCCCAGGGCGGAGGACAGGGGATATCCTGACAGGCTCCCTCTGCCTTACGAATGGGATTATGTCAATCGGGACGGTTATCAGTATGCATACAAGATGACTCTGGACAAAATGGCCCCCGACCCGACGGACAGATTATCGAATGCCACAGGAACACTGGAAATTCGCGAACCCGGAACAAATAAGCTCGTGTACAAGGAATATTTGCGCCCCGACGGATGCCCCAGAACTGATTTTTTACGACCACAGGCACTCATGATGGGGGCAAAACAATCCGGTTTTGTGGTGGTATGTGATACCGACGAAGGGCATGATACTACACTCAGGATATTTGAAAATGATCAATTGGTCACCAAGCTGGATTATGTTATCGCAGATCCAAACCTGGTCTGGCACCCGGAATATCAATCCTATCTGGCGGAAATTGTGTTTCGAGAGGGGATGAAAATAAAGGGAATGGCTTATTTGCCCATGATATATGAGTGGACACCGATTTCTGACAATACAGACAATGGCTTTCACCCAATCTTCAATTCACATTCATATAAACAGTATTTACAGGATTATAAACTATTTAAAAATGCAAAAGATTATGGTGATACATGGTATCTCCTCATGATAGCTACACTAGTGGCAACTTCAAAGACATCATTGATCTGTGCAGAATTAAATGTACCGCCCCTGAACAGTCTGGAGAAAAAGCAGGTAAAAAAATACCTGACAATTGCCGAAGATGATGGTTATCCAGCATTTGATTTATCCATCTGCAAAAGAGGTAGCGGGAAATGAGCGGAAAGAATGGTTTAACATCAATACAGCAAGACGTGCTGACAAAAATTGTCAATTATGGGGATAATCACGGCATGTCATCGGAAAAGATAGCGATTGCCGTCAAGGCGGCTTGCATAGAATCAACCCTTGGAACGAGGATGAAGAATGACAATCCGAAATCGACAGCCAGCGGATTGTTTGGATATACCAATCCAAACTGGCATGATCACCATCGTGAACTTGGTGATAAAAACAATAATGATAATCAGATTATTGCATTTTACAGCGATATAGATCGATATTACGAATGGTATAAGACGCTGTCAGATCGAGAAAAAAATGGCTTAAATAATATCGGCGAATATGTGTACATCAAACACCACGATGGCATAAAGAAAAAAGACTTCGAACATGCCGAAGGAAAATGGTTATGGGATTCAAGCCCAAATGCGCAACTCTATAACCCCGCCTGGATAGACGAAGCCCGCTCCCACGACTTCACTTTTCCTGAACTTCCCGATCAGCTTCTGAACCGGGTCGACCCACAAACGATCGTGGGCGTCATCGAATCGGGCCTGGCCAGCGAATTGGGCATGGCAGCGATAGCCGTGAATCTGGCGGATTTGTCTCTCTTCTCGACTGACCGGCAAATGCTGATCGACGCCTGGATCTGTTTGCTGGAGAATGCGGGCAAGGACAAATTGGCGCAGATCGATACCGTGTCGCAGTCCGAGAACCGCATCCAGCTTGGATTCCAGAATGGCGATATCGCATCGCTAACCAGCCATACCTCTGGCTCCGAGGTAAATCAACTCAACGCCCATGGCGATTTTAACAGCAACTGGTGGAAGGCTGACGGCAGTTACGGAACGACAACTTGTGGAGCGAATGATTCCGTCTCAAGTACGAATTACGATGCGGACGGAAATTACACCTCTAACACAGATAACGCACAAGGCGGTATTACCAGGAATAGCTATGCAGCGGACGGCAGCTACAGCACCTACACTGAAGACGCCCTGGGCAATATTACCATGAACAACGCTGCGCCCGACGGCAGTTTCCGTACGTACACGAACGACGCGCAAGGCAACATTGCTATAAATAACAGCGCATCGGATGGCAGCTTTAGCGCTATCACCGACGACGGCCTGGGCAATATCTCCAATACCAGCTACGCTGCGGACGGCAGTTTCAGCAGCTATACGGATGACGGGCAGGGCAACATCGTCCTGAATGACTATGCGCCCGACGGAAATCCGGTTAACGTTAACGACGCCGGCGTTATTGCCGACGACAACTCCGGCTATTCCCCCGACAGCAACTATGCTCAGGACAACAGCGCAAATCAGGCCTCAAACAATGACACAAGCTTGAACGCTTGATCCGCTTACGTAGCCGATTACGCCATACCCGCAAACACCCGGTCTGCCGCCGCTAACGTCACTTTTATATCTTCAGCCGTATGCGCCGCCGAAACGAACCCCGCTTCAAAGGCAGAGGGTGCGAAATAACACCCTTCGCTCAGCATGGCATGAAAGAACCGGTTAAACGCGTCCTTGTCGCTAGTCATGACTTCATCGTAACTCTGCGGCACCCGGTCGCGGAAATACATGCCGAACATGCCGCCGACATACTGAGCCGAGAAAGCGATACCGTGCTTGTGCGCCGCTGCGTTCAGGCCGTCTGTCAATTGCCGCGTGATTTCGCCCAGCCGTTTATGGAAGCCGGGGGCCTGTATCAGTTTCAAAGTAGCAAGGCCTGCGGCCATCGCCACGGGATTGCCCGACAAGGTACCGGCCTGATACACCGGCCCCAAGGGGGCGAGTTGCAGCATGATATCGCGCCGACCTCCGAACGCGCCGACCGGCATGCCGCCGCCGATGACCTTGCCGAACGTCGACAGATCGGGGGTAATGCCGTACAACGCCTGCGCACCGCCTAGTGCCACGCGAAAGCCGGTCATGACTTCATCAAAAATCAGAACCGTTCCGTATTGCGTGCATACTTCGCGCATAGTCTGCAAAAATTCCTGCGTAGGCGCAATCAGATTCATATTGCCGACTACCGGTTCAACAATGACTGCGGCTACCTGATCGCCCCACTGCGCAAATGTATCGATCAATTGCTGCGGAGCATTGTAATCCAGTACGATCGTGTGCGCTGCCAGACTGGCAGGGACGCCGGCTGAACTGGGATGCCCGAAAGTCAATGCGCCGGAACCCGCCTTGACTAGCAAGGAATCGCCGTGCCCGTGATAACAGCCGGCAAACTTGATGATTTTATCGCGCCCGGTAAATCCCCGCGCGAGACGGATTGCACTCATCGTCGCTTCGGTGCCGGAGCTGGTCAGCCGCACCATCTCCATGCTGGGAACCAGTTCGACCAGCAAATCCGCCATTTCCACTTCGCGCGCCGTTGGTGCGCCGAAACTTAAACCCTGGGCCGCCGCATCGCAGACTGCCTGCAGCACTTCGGGATGAGCGTGCCCAACGATCATCGGTCCCCAAGACCCGACATAATCTATAAATTCATGACCATCCGCGTCCCAGATGCGCGAACCTTTAGCTCGCTCGAAAAAGAGGGGCGTGCCGCCGACGGAACGAAATGCCCGTACCGGAGAATTAACGCCGCCCGGAATATGCCGTTGCGCACGCTCAAACAAGATCTGGTTTTTTGTCATATCAATCTTCAGTTTCATCCATAAATAAATCGGCAAATTGCCGCGCTGTTTCGGTCACGTTTTCGCTATCGAATAAAGCGCTGATAACGGCCACTGCATCGGCACCAGCCATGATCAGACTTTCGGCGTTCTGCAGAGTGACGCCGCCTATGGCGACGATGGGCCGATGAATCACCCGTGCGGCCTGACGTAAGAGCGATAATTCCGCGCGCAGAGCCCCCGGCTTGGTCAGGGAAGGAAAAAAACTGCCGAACGCGACATAATCCGCCCCAGCCGCCTGCGCCGCCAGGGCTTGAGGCAAGGATTGGTAACACGAAACCCCTATAACTTTATCATGGCCCAAAATGATTCTGGCTTCCTGTATTCCTCCGTCGTCGCTCCCCAGATGTACGCCATCGGCTCCTACCAGATCGGCAAGACGTAGACTGTCGTTAATGATCAAGGG
>JAJYPZ010000130.1 GCA_021794855.1 Pseudomonadota bacterium
GTAAAGCGCTGCAAACGCAAACGCAAACATTACAGGCGCAGCGCAATTCAAGCTCGAAACAAATCGGCGCGGCCAAGTCGCGCGGCGAGGATGTTTCGGCGATCATGGCCGAAATCGCCGGTCTGGGCGATGCGCTGACGGCCGCGGAAACGGCGCTGGAAGCGTTGCAGGCAGAGCTCGACGCATTGCTGATGGGGATACCCAATCTGCCGCACGAATCGGTCGTTGTCGGACAGTCCGAGGACGATAATGTGGAAATAAGCCGTGTCGGTACGCCGCGCGTTTTCGATTTTCCGGTCAGGGATCACGTCGATATCGGCGAAAAGCTGGGACTCGATTTCGAAACCGCCAGCAAAATTGCCGGTGCGCGCTTTTCCCTGCTGCGCGGCGGCCTCGCTCAATTGCATCGCGCACTGGCTCAGTTCATGCTCAATACGCATATCGCCAGTCATGCGTACACCGAAGTGTATGTGCCGTATCTGGTCAATGCCGAATCGATGCGCGGTACCGGCCAGTTGCCGAAATTCGAGGACGACCTGTTTCACGTGCCGCGCGCCGATGCGGAAAAGCTGTATCTAATTCCGACGGCGGAGGTGCCGCTGACCAACATCGTGCGTAACCAGATCGTGCCGCGCGAACAGTTGCCGCTCAAATTCGTCGCGCATACGCCGTGCTTTCGCTCGGAAGCGGGCGCCTACGGCCGCGATACGCGCGGCATGATACGGCAGCACCAGTTCGACAAGGTGGAGCTGGTGCAACTGGTCGAGCCGAAAGACAGCTACGCCACGCTCGAAGCGCTGACCGGCCACGCCGAAGCCATACTGCGGGCGCTGGAACTGCCGTACCGGAAAATGGCGCTATGTACCCGGGATATGGGCTTCTCTGCCGCCAAGACCTACGATCTCGAAGTCTGGCTGCCTGCGCAGAATACGTATCGCGAAATTTCCTCGTGCAGCAATTTCGAAGCCTTTCAGACCCGCCGCATGCTGGCGCGCTTTCGCAGCGAAAACGGCAAACCCGAACTGCTGCACAGCGTCAACGGTTCGGGGCTGGCCGTGGGCCGCACCCTGGTCGCGATACTCGAAAACCATCAGCAGGCCGACGGCTCCGTCGCGATTCCCGAGGTATTGCGTCCATATATGGGCGGATTAAACGCGCTGAGGCCGATCCAGGGTTAGTCCCGATTTTGGACTGGAACGACGTCGCAGGGAAAAATATCGCGTGGGCAACAGAAGCAGTATGCCTGAAATTTAGGCTGGTCGGTTCGGATACCGTTCATGACACAGAAAAGTAATGACGGCTTGAATGCAGGATGCGCTTGCTATTGAGCATGTAGCAATTTATAATTGACAACTTTCGTCCGATACAGGAGCTTTACACTATGGCAAACAGCGCACAAGCAGGCAAGCGCGCCAGACAAAACGACAAACAGCGCGCATGTAATGCAGCTTTGCGTTCCACCTTGCGTACTGCAATCAAAAAAGTTCAAAAAGCCGTACTGGCTGGCGATAAAGCTGTTGCCGCAAGTACCTTCGGTGTTTCCGTCAGTGTAATAGATCGCATTGCCGACAAGAATATCATCCATAAAAACAAAGCCGCACGTCACAAAAGCCGTCTTTCTGCCGCGATCAAGGCTATGGCCTGAAGCAGGTGGTCAGCGGTTTGTAAAAACAAGAGCTGGCTAATCGCCGGCTTTTTTCTGGCAATAATCTTATTCGTATGTAACGTTTATTCGATTGCGTACGCCCGTCCCCGTTTACGTATTAATGCTTGGAACACCGTAAAGGGGCTTGTTGTTTCGAGGCGTGGGGTTTATTGATCGCCGTCGGGCTTGAGCTGGCTGGGATCGATCACCTGCAGGTCGTTTTCGCGCGCAAAACCTAGGACGAAAGCATAGCTGGCGGGTTGGGTGTGCTGCAATTCCTTGTCGACGATAACGCACTTCACGCCATTGAGCGTCATGGGACGCACGTAGGGCGAATAATTCATGCGATGATCTTCACCGAATGTCGACAGCGAACCGGAAAGTCGCTCGGCCCAATCGCTGGGCCGGAAAGTCCGGCCGGCGGAGGTCAGCCCCTGAATGATAATTTCGTTATCGCCTGGTTCAAACATGGTGTGTAGTTCACTTAAAACTATTAAACTTAATTTTATCAGACTATCGACCGCTTGCGGTCAGATGTTTTTTTGGTAACATGTTTCTGACCTGTTTTTTTGCATAGACCGCGAGCCGGTACGGTTCTTTTTTTCGCAAGAAAATCTATTTCGTTACGATGCCGGAATGCTTCCGGATATCATCCCTGAACCCTTCTGGCTGAATATAACCGTACGCTCTTTTGCGCGAATTTGTGAAATTTCCGGTCTAACACTGCTAGAATATAGTCAACCATTTGGTTAATACACCATCATATTTGAATCGGAGAGTGAAATGACCCATGAATTGCCTGCCCTGCCTTATGCCAAGGATGCTTTGCAACCGCATATTTCCGCTGAAACGATAGAATACCATTACGGTAAGCACCATCAGACTTATGTGACCAATCTCAATAATCTGATCAAGAATACCGAATTTGAAAATATGTCGCTGGACGACACGATAATGAAATCGAGCGGCGGCATATTCAACAATGCAGCGCAGGTATGGAATCATACTTTTTACTGGAAATGTTTGAGCCCCAACGGCGGTGGCGCTCCATCCGGCGCACTGGCGGCGGCGATCAACGCAAAATGGTCGAATTTTGAAGCGTTCAAGGAAGCCTTCACCAAAGCCGCTATCGGTACTTTCGGTTCCGGTTGGGCGTGGCTGGTAAAAAACAAGGCGGGCGAACTGGAAATCGTATCCACCAGTAACGCGGCCACGCCGATGACCAGCGGCCAGAAGGCGCTGTTGACCTGCGATGTATGGGAACATGCTTATTATGTCGATTATCGTAACGCTCGCCCCAAATATGTTGAGGCGTTCTGGAATCTGGTAAACTGGGACTTTGTTGCTGCCAATTTCGCAGCCTGATTTTCGTAAGTCGGCAGGAAATATCGCTGGTTCACAGTGCGCAGATCGCCGACGTTTCGCTGCATTAAATTGTCGGTGCGTCCTGTTCTGGATCTAGGAACACCTGGCAGCATTTCACGAATCAACGGCATCATCGCGTAATTCAGGATGAAGCAAAGTAGAGGGCGGCGCGAGCCGCCTTCATATTTTCAACCTCATTAATTTGTACTTAACTGACATGTCTTATCTGATGAACACCTATGCACGGCAACCCGTAACCTTTATTCGCGGCGAAGGAGTATGGCTGTGGGACGATGCCGGTAACCGTTATCTGGATGCGCTGGCCGGTGTCGCCGTTAACGGATTGGGTCATGCTCATCCGGTATTGAGCGCCGCGCTCTGCGAACAGGTGCAAAACCTGATTCATACTTCCAATATTTATCAGGTGCAACGCCAGGAATTACTGGCGGAGCGCTTATGCCGGATATCGGGGCTGGACAAGGTGTTTTTCTGTAATTCGGGTTGCGAAGCGAACGAAGCCGCTATCAAGCTGGCGCGTTTGTATGGTCACGGCAAGGGCATCGCTACGCCGACCATCATCGTGATGGAAAAATCGTTTCACGGCCGGACGATGGCTACTCTGACCGCTACCGGAAACCGCAAGGTGCAGGCTGGCTTCGAGCCTTTGCTGACTGGTTTCGTACGCGTGCCCTATAACGATATCGACGCGGTGCGGCAGGTGGCCGAGCATAATCAGGAAGTGGTGGCGGTGCTGGTCGAACCCGTAGAAGGCGAGGGCGGAATCCAGATACCCGATGCGGGATACTTGAGCGATTTACGCCGCGTTTGCGATGCGCACGACTGGCTGCTGATGCTCGATGAAGTGCAGACCGGCATAGGCCGTACCGGTGCCTGGTTCGCGTTTCAGCATACCGATATCCTGCCGGACGTCATGACGCTGGCCAAGGGTCTGGGTTCGGGCGTGCCGATAGGCGCTTGCCTCGCTCGCGGCGCGGCGGCCGATGTGTTCAAGCCGGGCAATCACGGTTCGACGTTCGGCGGCAATCCCTTGGCGTGTACCGCCGGTCTGACGACATTGCAGGTTATCGAAGACGATGGACTGATCGACAACGCGGCCCGAACCGGTGCTGCGATCGTCGCGGGTTTCGAGCGCGCATTGGCCGGTCTGGCGGGGGTGAAGGCGATACGCGGTACCGGCATGATGATCGCCATCGAACTGGACCGGCCTTGCGCCGAACTGGTGAAAACAGCGCTCGCTGCGCATTTGCTGATCAATGTGACGGCGGAGAGCGTAATTCGCTTGTTGCCTCCGCTCATTATGAATGAAACCGAAGCAGCGCAATTGGTCGATAGTTTGAGTCCGATTATCCGCGATTTTCTGCTAAGGACGGGATCATGAATAAAATCAAGCATTTTTTGCAGTTCCAGGATTTGACCCGTACCGAGTTCGAGTATATTTTCAGTCGCGCCAGAATCATCAAAAGCCGTTTCAAGAATTATCAGACCTATCATCCGCTGCTCGATCGGACTCTGGCGATGATATTCGAGAAGCAATCGACTCGTACCCGTTTGTCGTTTGAAGCGGGCATGCATCAATTGGGCGGCTCGGCCATTTATCTGAATACGCGCGATACGCAACTGGGGCGCGGCGAACCGGTAGAAGATGCCGCCGAGGTCATTTCGCGGATGGTGGACATCGTCATGATCCGTACCTTCGAGCAGGAA
>JAJYPZ010000131.1 GCA_021794855.1 Pseudomonadota bacterium
CCTGCCGCCAGCATGGGGACGAATTTGATGATATTTGCGCTAAGTAGCCAGGCAATAGACTTGTCCAGTAACGGCCATCTGGTCATATATTGATTAATCCAGATAAGGGTTTGATCGTCCATGCTGGAAATATCTGCGATCATGGCTATTGTCATATTTATGTTTGCTTTCTTATTTAACTATATGATTCCGCTAAATCTGTCTATATTCATGGATAAAACTTGAATTGCCGTGGCTGCCAATCGGTGATTGGCGATGTTTGGCAACTGGCAGCCGTTTAATAAAAAAAGCATGTTTAATGCAAAATTATGAACTTTATTCCGATTATCTGACATATTAACGTCATAATGCAATTTGGTGTCATAATTATGAATATTCAGGCTTATGTAATTTGCTGATTGTTCGAATTGACGTTAGCCTGTTGCTAATAAAAAATTTAAAAAACGTCTACATTTCTTTGTGTAGAGCCTGTTAAAAGCGATATCAAAGGGTAAGTTATTGAAGGATGAAATTTATTCCATCTTTTCGTAAATTTTATTTGATTGACAGGAAATAATAACAAAAGATACTATCTCTCACGTTATCATCTCTCTGCGCCTTACATCAAAATGTGCCTGTTTAATCGTTTCCAGTATCGTTTGTAGCGATAACAGAATCCGCCATGTTTTATTCGTAAGCTTATTGTTTATTTGATTTCTGGAGAGTTGCGTGTGGATTGTTGAGATCGCGCTGAAGCGACCTTATACCTTTATTGTGATGGCGCTAGTCATCGTGTTGATGGGGGCGTATTCGCTATTTACCACGCCTACCGACATTTTTCCGACCATACGCATTCCTGTCGTAGCGGTTGTCTGGAATTACAGCGGGTTGCCGCCCGACGACATGGCAAACCGTATCGTTGCCTTTACCGAACGGGTTGCCACCACGACCGTCAACGATATCGAACACGTCGAATCCAATTCGCTTAACGGCATTGCCGTCGTCAAATATTTTTTTCAGCCGCACGTCAATGAGGATCTGGCTGTAGCGCAGATAACCTCGGTATCGCAGACCGTATTGAAACAAATGCCGGCAGGAACTACGCCGCCCTTTATCCTGGCTTATAACGCTTCGAGCGTGCCGGTGCTTCAGCTCGCCCTGTCGAGCGCCAAATTGTCGGAAATGCAGCTATACGATCTGGGCAACAATTTCATCCGTACGCAATTATCGACGGTTGCCGGCGCATCCCTGCCCTTCCCCTACGGCGGCAAGCAGCGACAGGTACAAGTCGATATCGACCCGGCGGCTCTGCAGGCGAACGGCGTTTCGGCGCTGGATGTCACGAATGCCATCGGCAGCCAGAATCTGATCATTCCTGCCGGCACGCAAAAAATCAACGATCTGGAATACTACGTAAAACTCAACGCCGCTCCTGGCAAAATCGAAGAGTTGAATAACATTCCGCTCAAAAGCGTCAATGGCACCGTGATTTATGTTCATGACGTCGCGCACGTACGCGACGGTTATCCGCCGCAGACCAACATGGTAAGGATGAACGGGCAGCGGGCAGTGTTGATGAGCGTACTGAAAACCGGCAGCGCGTCGACCTTGAATGTCGTCGACGGCGTCAAGTCGAAAATGCCGAATATCAAGGCGGGTTTGCCCAAAGACCTCAATACTTCCCTGCTTGCCGATCAGTCGGTGTTCGTTCGCGCCGCAGTCTCCGGCGTCATCCGCGAGGGCGTGATCGCGGCGGCTCTGACGGCGACGATGATTCTGCTTTTCCTCGGCAGTTGGCGCAGCACCCTGATTATTGCCATTTCGATTCCGCTATCGGTATTGGCGTCCATCACTTTGCTATCGTTGCTCGGAGAAACCATCAATATCATGACGCTGGGCGGTCTCGCGCTGGCAGTCGGAATTCTGGTCGACGATGCGACAGTCACGATAGAAAACATCAATTCGCATCTGGAGGAAGGCAAGGATGTCCATTCCGCCATCCTGGACGGCGCCCATCAAATCGCCATTCCTGCGCTGGTGTCCACCCTGAGCATTTGTATCGTCTTCGCTCCGATGTTTCTGCTTGGAGGCGTGGCGCGCTTTCTCTTCGTGCCTATGGCGGAAGCGGTGGTATTCGCCATGCTGGCGTCTTATCTGCTATCGCGGACGCTGGTTCCGACGCTTTCCATGTACTGGCTGAAAATCCACGCGCAGCATGATTCCGGCTCGACATCCTGGTTGGGCAAATTTCAGAAAGGGTTCGAACGTCGTTTTGAAAAATTACGCGAACGATATCGGCATGGTCTCGAGTCGGTCCTGCAGACACCCAAGCTGTTTATTGCCGGATTTCTGCTCTTGATGCTGGCAAGTCTGGCTTTGTATCCTTTTCTCGGTTCCGATTTCTTTCCGCAGGTCGACACCGGCCAGATAAAACTGCATTTGAGAGCCCGGACCGGAACACGGATAGAACAGACCGCCGTACTCTGCGATCATGTCGAAAGCGCTATCGAGAAAGTCATCCCTGCCGGCGAACGCGAGAGCATGGTGGATAATATCGGCTTGCCCTATAGCGGCATCAATCTCGCTTACAGTACTTCCGGCCCGATCGGTCCAGGCGATGCGGATATACTTATTTCGCTGCGCGTCGGCCATCGGCCCACCGCCGACTATATCCGCGAACTGCGCAAAAAGCTGAACAGCCAGTTTCCCGGTACCGAGTTTGCTTTCCTGCCGGCGGACATAGTGAGCCAAATACTCAATTTCGGTTTGCCGGCACCGGTCGATATCCAGATTGCAGGATTTAACGTCAAGGCCGATCATCTTTATGCCGATCATTTGCTGCAATCGCTGGGACAAGTTCCGGGACTGGTCGATCAGCGTATCCAGCAACGGTACGATTATCCCCAGATTAATGTCGATGTCGATCGCTCGCGCGCCAGTCTGCTCGGCCTGACTGAAAACGATGTGGCGCAGAATCTGCTCATTACCTTGTCGGGCAGTTTTCAGACCAACCCTACTTTCTGGGTAGACCCTAAAACCGGAGTGCAATACAGTATCGCAACGCAAGCGCCGCAATACCGGATGCAAAATCTGAACGATCTGGGACGGATGCCGGTCACTAACGGTCGGGGACATATTCCCCAGGTACTTTCCAATCTGGCGGATTTCCACCGCAGCGTCGCTCCTGCCGTAGTCACGCATTATAACGTCAAGCCCGTTTTCGATATTTATGCCAATGTTGCAGACCGCGACCTCGGCGGCGTTGCGAGCGATATTGAACGCATCGTCGGTAAATCGCCGACTTTGCCCAAAGGCAGCTCCCTGAACATACGCGGACAGGTTTCGACCATGCAATCGGCCTTTCATGGGCTGGCGTGGGGCCTGGTTGCAGCGATCGTTCTTATCTATCTGCTGATCGTGATCAATTTTCAATCGTGGCTGGATCCCTTTATCATCATCACTGCGCTTCCGGCAGCTTTGGCCGGAATTCTCTGGATGCTGTTCCTGACCGGCACTCATATCAGTGTCCCCGCGCTCACCGGTGCGATCATGTGCATGGGCGTCGCGACCGCCAACAGCATCCTGGTGGTCAGTTTTGCCCGCGAACGCATGAATATGGGTGAAAATTCCTACGAAGCTGCGCTGGCTGCAGGTTTTGCCCGGATACGTCCGGTCTTGATGACAGCGCTCGCCATGATTATCGGCATGTTGCCGATGGCGCTGGGGCTGGGCGAAGGCGGCGAGCAAAATGCACCATTGGGACGTGCCGTGATCGGCGGCCTGATGCTGGCGACCGTGGCAACCCTGTTTTTTGTACCGACAGTTTTTTCCCTGATTCATCGTCAACCCAAAGACAATGAACAGCGCAAAGCGGAGAATAATTAATGACATCCAGACACCGTTCATCACCCCTGCCCTGGATATTCCTCGCGATCATTCTGATCATGGCGATCGTAGCGGGTATCGGTATTTATCATCGGCGGCAGCATCTGGATACCTTAAAAAAGGAAGCCCGCGCTACTTCGGTACAGAAAGTGATAGGCTTTCATCCGCTGATCGAAGCCGCTACGTCACCATTGGTATTGCCCGCCAACGTCATTGCGTTCAAAGATGCGTCGCTCTATGCCCGCAGTCCGGGTTATCTAAAGCGCTGGTTTGTCGATATCGGCACCAAGGTCAAACAGAATGAACTGATTGCGCAGATCGAAACCCCTGAGCTCGATGCGCAAGTGCGTCAGGCCCAATCCGACCTGACCACAGCGCAGGCCAATTACGATCTGGCACAAACGACTGCCGTACGCTGGCAGGCATTGATCAAAACCCGTACCGTTTCGGTTCAGGATCTGGAAAACAAACTCGGCGATGCGGCTGCCAAAAAAGCGCTGCTCGAAGCGGCGCGTGCGCACCTTCAGCAATTGACCGCGCTGCAGGCTTTCGAACAGATACGCGCACCGTTTGCAGGCACCGTTTCGGTCCGTAACGTCGATATCGGCGATCTGGTTTCGGCCGGGAACACCGGCCGGGAATTATTTCATCTGGTCGACAAGCATGCATTACGGATTTATGTGCAGGTGCCGCAGGCTCAAGCACCGTATATTCAGCTTGGCACTGCTGCCGACATGACCGTGCCCGAGCATCCCGGCAAACATTTCAAAGCCGAAGTGATCAAGCTGGCCGGCGCACTGGATACGACCACACGGACGGTCATGGTCGAATTGCTCTACGATAATCCCGACGATCAGGTGAGTCCT
>JAJYPZ010000132.1 GCA_021794855.1 Pseudomonadota bacterium
GATCCGGATAAGCGCCTGGAGGCGGCGTATAGGCAGCCGGCGCATAAGTAACGGGCGGCGGAAGCTCGAACCCGCCCGATACCGGCACCCGGTCGCCATCGGCATACATGCATTGCAGGTATGCCTGATCGTATCTGCGTTGCGCCGAGTAGCCGGAAGCCTGCGCTTCGCCTGACCCGATAAGACTGCCTGCCAGCAAACCCGTGGCTGCACCCACCCCGGCAGCGCGGCCGCCGCCGGCGATGGCTCCGACTGCGGCACCGACCGCCGTGCCGGCGACCGCGCTACCGACCAGACTGCTGTTAGCGGCATGATTGACGGTTCCCCCGATCCGGTTCTCGGCAAACTGCCTGCAATAGGCGTCGTCCGCGCGGAACTCATCGAAACTTTTACCGGTACCGGGCATCGCCATCAGGCTCGGGCCGTTCGGTACCGATGCGCAGGCACCCAGAACCGCAGGAAAAATCAGCACGATTTTTTTAAGATTATCGATCATGAGAGTTCCTTAATGCGCAGCCGGAACGGAATTCGCCGGCGGTACAGGCTCTACCGGTTTCCATCCGCCCGGACATTCCTTGATATACGGATAATAGCCTTCGGGCTTATCGCAGTGATACCAATGACCCGATGCCTGCGGCGCAGACTGTTGCGGCGCCGGCTGCTGCGGAGAGGCCTGTTCGACATATACCGGCGCTTGCTCGGGAGCCACTACCACCGGAGGGGGAGCTACGACAACGGGGGGATAATAAGGATATGGATAGTAAGGCCGATAAAAAGGACGATAATAACCATAAGGATACGGCCCACCAATATAAAAACCGACCCCTATACGCTCTGCCGATGCCGCACTGCTGATAAAAAGCCCGACAATTCCTAGCACACTGCAAAGCATGATACTGATATTTTTCATGTTCCGTTCCCCGCAAACAATATTTGTTAACTATGACCCATATTTATCGCATTGGTTTTATAGATTAATAGCAAAAAGTATCCGTAATTTTTCCTTTTCAGGTCGTTTTGTAACTATTTGTATCTACCTGTATCGGATGCCTCGAAGACTTTCCGGCTTGAAGCGATGACAGCGAGTTACAAATTGATACAAAAAAACCGCATCCTGATATATGGCGGATACGTTGGACTGTTGCAATAGCAAGCACCATCGATTCACCCACCCAGAGGAGCACCCCCGTCATGAGCAATGCAGCCGTCAACAACTACCGCAAATACCGTACCTTATCGATAATTCTGTCCATGCTGGCCGCCTTTGGCGTGGGCAAGCCCTCCTACGCCGACAGCGAATACGAACATCGAGCCGACAACAAGGCCAGGGCAACGTCATTCTTTGAAACTCATAAGACCGCCCTGCACAATCAGCTTAACCTGACCTCCGCCCAGGAACCTGCTTGGCATATCTTTATTGCAAAAATGCAAGCCGGCGAGCATGCTGTCCGAAACGTCATGCCGGAACATGCGGATGCGACGACTCCCGACCATATCGATCACAAGCTGGCTATAATGAGAGCCCGATTGAATCACATGGAATTTCGGGCTCATGCCATCGATGAATTTTACGGACAGCTGACGGCGCAGCAACAGCATATATTCGATGAGTTTTTCAGAACCTTGAGAGACCAGCATAAACGGACGTGATTTTTATTGTGGCCGAAATACAGACAGAACATAGCAATTATGCCGCCATCCCGTGACATGAGAACGCAAGTATTGATCGTCGACGACGACAACGACATCCGCGCTTTGCTCTCGGAATTTCTCGACAACAATGGTTTGCGCACCTTTCAGGCCGCCGATGGCGATGATATGTTCAAGACGCTTGAATCCGGGGCGATAGACCTGATCGTTCTCGACCTGAATCTTCCCGGCGTCAATGGGCTGGACTTATGCCGCAGCGTCCGTGCCGGCTCGGGCATCCCTATCATCATGCTGACCGCCAAAACGCATCCCATAGACCGCATCATCGGACTGGAAACCGGCGCTGACGATTATGTCTGCAAGCCGTTCGAACCGCTGGAACTGCTATCGAGGATCCGCAGCGTTTTAAGACGTACAAAAACAGGGGCGCCCGCAACCTCCACCGCGCCAGAACAAGAAGCGGTCAAAATGCAATTTTCCGGCTGGACGCTGGATCTGGTCGCGCGACATCTGATCAACCGGGCGGGGGTAGTCGTTTCGCTGTCTGCCGCGGAGTACAGACTGCTCAAGACATTTCTCGAACGACCCGGCCGGATTTTAAACCGCGATCAGTTGATGGATTTGCTGCACGGACGAGACGCCAGTCATTTCGACCGTTCCATAGATTTGCAGATTAGCCGTGTCAGACAAAAAATCGAAGAAGATTCAAAAAACCCCCAAATCATAAAAACGGTAAGAAATGAAGGCTACATTCTGACTGCCGCCGTCAAGACAGGGTATCAATGATCCAATCGTACGCCGGTTCGATGACCGCCAGAATATTTCTGATCCTGATAGGCGGAACGATCATTTCCGTCATACTGGTCATGATCCTCGCTACTTATGAAAGAAAAGATCTGGAAACGCAGATGCGCATGCATCATGTCGCAGAGCGGGCAGCGCAGAGCATACGAATGCTCGACGCAGTTCCGGCCTCTTCACGCCAGGCGATAACGGATATCCTGGACAGATCGGGAATCAGGGTCAGCCTGACCCCGTCTCCCACTCTCAAAGGCCATCCCCCGGACAAAAAAACCCGCGATGCATTAATTGCCGTGTTAGGCGACAGAAAAATGATGGTGCTGGACAGAAAAGATAAAGACTGTCCCGTGCTGAAAATATATGGCGCCGCGAATCCGCAGCAAGTTCCGCATTGCGAAACCATACTTGCCACATTGCACGACGGCACGCCGATCCAGCTCGATCTGGCGCAACGTGACCGCTTTCCGCCGCTGGTGCGGGGTAATTTTCTTAAAAACCTGTTGCTGTTTTTCTCAGGACTCAGTCTGCTTGCGCTGATAGTCGCGCACATGGCAACCAAGCCCTTGCGCCGCCTTGCGAAAGCTGCCCACGAACTCGGCCGGAATCTCGATCATCCGCCGCTACCGACTGACGAGGGATCTATCGAAGTACGCGAAGCAGCTGAAGCCTTCAACAGCATGCAGAAAAGTATCCGCAATCACATCAAGGAGCGCACTTTCATGCTTGCCGCCATTGCGCATGATTTGCAGACTCCGTTGACGCGACTGCGTTTGCGGCTGGAAAAGGTTGCGGACGAAAGCCTGCGTGCAAGTCTGGTATCGGACCTGATCGCCACGCAGGCGATGGTTACCGAAGGACTCGAATTCGCCCGTACGGTCAGCATCGACGAACCGCTGGAACAGGTCGACCTCGATTCGCTGGTGGAAGCCATCTGTAACGATGCGGCCGATGCAGGCTGGGATGTTACGTACAGCGGCAAGATCGGCAAACCGGCTCAGGCATTCCCGCACGCGCTCCGACGCTGCGTATCCAATCTGCTCGACAATGCCGTGAAATATGGAAAATTTGCACATGTTATTCTCGAAACCAGACATGACACAGCGATCATTTCCATCATGGACGGCGGCCCCGGACTCCCCGAAGATCAACTCGAATCGATTTTCCAGCCGTTTAAACGCATGGAAAATTCAAGGTCGAGACACTCAGGCGGTACGGGACTGGGATTAACGATAGCGCGCATCATTGCTGAAAAACACAAGGGATCGGTCAAATTAAGCAATATCGGCGCGCCGAAAACGGGTTTGATAGCGACAATCGAACTGCCACTGTCCTGAAGATTCGACACGGCAATCTTCGGGGACGAGCACCCACATCCAGACAGCCGTTGCCGGCACCGGTCAACGACGCAACAGCAGATACAATATTCCCAGCAGCAACGGCTGATGCAGCAGATAAATCGCCAGACTGTGCTGCCCCATCCATGCTGGGACCGTCAACAACCCGGCGGCCGCCGGCGGAGCTTGCGTATTCTTTCCCGGCATCGAAATCCTTCCCTTTGCCCTCATGCGCAATAGCGATTTGCCCAGAAACAGACCTATGAACACGACGCCCAGCCAGGGAAACAGCGGCACGTAATCTTCAGTGACGGGTTTATAGGTCATCAATCCTATCCACTGCAGCCCCGGCCGATCGAACACAGCGTTCGAATAACTGATTCCTGACGCAATAATGATACTGCCCAGCAGCAGATTAATCCGGTAAAAACGCAGAAAAAAACGGGCTATCAAGCTGGCCGCCGCAATCAAATGCAAAATGCCGAAGAATATGAAACTTTGCGGAAACATCAGATAACTGCCGCCGGTGACCGCCAGCGCGGCGGCGACCAGTCTGCCTATGCGTATCCAGTAATGACGGTTGCCGGCATGAGCGGCGAGTTCCAGACTGACTCCGACTAGAGTCAGGAACCAGGTTACGATCAATGCGCGTGAAGTCAGCCAGAATACGCTGTAATTAAACGCCTGATGGATGATTCCGAAATAATTCAGGTCGAAGCTGAAGTGATAGCACACCATCAAAATCACCGCCATGCCGCGCAGGATATCGACCGGCAACCACCGGCCCCTGACTTGCAGGGAAATCATGATTTGCCGCCGATACTGACTTGATAGGCGCCATTTTCCGAGGGTTTGCCGATCAGCTTCAACATGCCGGCGAGTTGCTCGTTCTTCGAAGTTGCGGCGCCGGTAAAATACAAACCTGCTGTAGGCGACCAGT
>JAJYPZ010000133.1 GCA_021794855.1 Pseudomonadota bacterium
GCGGATTAACAGTCCGTCGCTCTACCGACTGAGCTATCAGGGAATTGCATTGCTGCGTCTGAATTCAGCAATGAGGCGAAATTATGCCCGTATTCCGGGGTAGCGTCAAGAATAAGTCGGTACAATCGGGATTCGCGGCATAATTCGCCCATTTTGCAGATAACGGCTCCCTGTTTTTATTAATGTTTTATTCGGTTGCCCCGGAAGAGGCGCGAAATATCGTTTTTTCCATTTTGATTGCCTTGTATTTTCATTTTTGGTCACAAGATGTTAACTATGAAAATCTCGATCCACAGGAGGCAGGAATGACTTATTTTCGTCAATTATTCGATACCGCAAGTTCGACTTATACGTACTTGCTGGGCGAGCGCGAGACCAACACGGCGGTGCTGATCGATCCGGTGCGGGGTTACGACGAGCTTTATCTGCAGTTGCTTGCGGACGATCATTTCAGTTTGCGCTATCTGCTGGAAACGCATGTGCATGCTGATCATATTACCGGTGCGTCGGCGTTGCGCGAGGCTACCGGGGCGAAGACGGCGATCAGTAAATTATGCGGTGCGGCTTGCGCCGATATCCAGTTGCAGGGCGATGAAGAGTTAAGTTTCGGGAACGAGCGCATTCGCGTTATTGCAACGCCCGGACATACACCCGGATCGGTGTCTTATTTATGGCGCGATCGCGTGTTCACTGGCGATGCCTTGCTGATTGGCGGTTGCGGCCGTACCGATTTCCAGGGCGGGGATGCGGGCAAGTTGTACGACAGCATTACTCAAAAACTGTGGTTGCTGCCGGACGAGACACTGGTATATCCGGCACACGATTATAATCATCGGCATGTTTCCAGCGTGGCGCAGGAACGCGAGACCAATCCGCGTCTACTCGGCAAGAGCCGGGATGAATTCATTGCTCTGATGAATGGGCTGAATTTACCGCAGCCACGCTTGATCGATCTGGCCGTACCTGCAAACCAGCATTGTGGAAATGAGGTTACGCATGCAGCCTGACCGGCGTGCCTCGCCGTACGAACGCATAGGTGGCGTGGATGGCGTCCGGCGACTGGTGCGCCGGTTTTACGAATTGATGGACGAGTCGCCGCAGGCACAGGGAGTCCGGAATCTGCATGGTGAAAGTCTGGCGGGTTCTGAAGAAAAGCTGTACAAATTTTTATCAGGCTGGTTGGGCGGTCCGCAACTATTTATCGAAGAATACGGGCATCCGATGCTGCGCCGGCGGCATATGCCTTTTTCCATAGGCGACGCAGAGCGCGATCAATGGATGATCTGTATGAATCAGGCCTTGTCGGAAACTGTAGGCGATGGTAACTTGCGGCTAGAGCTGTCTACGGCCTTATCGAAAGTAGCGGATCATATGCGCAACCGGGCGCAAGACCAGAATTTATCTTGAGTATTGAATGAGGAAAAAATGACTATTACCCCGCAAGAATTAGTGGCAGACGCTAAAAGCAAAATCAGAGAACTTGATCCGGCCGAAGCAGTGCAATCGATCAACAGTGGCGCGCAGGTACTTGATGTCCGGGAACCGGCGGAATTCGATGCCGGAAAGCTGGCCGGAGCTGTGAACATTCCCCGCGGCGTACTCGAATTCAAAATTGCGGACCATCCCGGCCTCGCCGATAAAAACGCTGCCATAGTGCTGTATTGCAAGACGGGAGGACGTTCTGCGCTGGCGACGTTAAGTTTGCAACAATTGGGCTATAACAATGTCCATTCGGTACGCGGTGGTTTCGAAGCATGGGTGAACGGCGGTCATCCAGTCGAAAAATGACCGGTAATACCATCGGACGTTAGGTTCTGGACTGCCGATCCGGTTCGGAATATCGCTCCCGATTTCGATAAAGCGCAAGTATTTATTGCATATTTGCCACCCAAGCCGGCGCGGCTCTGGTATTCTTGAACGTTATCGAAATTCGGGCGCATACATGGAGCAAACGGACGTACTCATTATCGGCAGCGGACTTGCAGCGTTAACCACTGCACTGCATCTGGCGGATGCGCTGCAAGTTACGATATTGACGAAGAAAACCTTGCAGGACTCTTCCAGCGCATGGGCGCAGGGTGGCATTGCCGCCGTATTGGCAGACGACGATACGATGGAGGCCCACGTTCAGGATACGCTGATCGCCGGAGCGGGTTTGTGCAATGAGGCAGCAGTCCGGTATGTCGTCGAACACGGCACAGCGGCGGTTCAGTGGTTGGTACAGATGGGCGTTCCGTTCACGCTCGATATCACCCATAAAACCGGATTTCATCTGACCCGCGAAGGAGGTCATAGCGCGCGTCGCATCATTCATGCTGCCGATGCGACGGGCCGGGCGGTGCAGCGTACCTTGTGCGAGAAAATACGCCAGCATCCGAATATCACCTTGCTCGAACATCACATTGCGATCGATCTTATTACTGGTGACAAGCTCGGGTATGACGACGGCGCCTGTTACGGTTGTTATGCGCTCGACAATGTCAGCGGACAGGTCAAGACGTTTGCCGCCAACCATACGGTCCTGGCTACCGGCGGCGCGAGCAAGGTCTATCTGTATACCACCAACCCCGATGTGGCGACCGGCGACGGCGTCGCGATGGCCTGGCGCGCCGGATGCAGCGTAGCGAATATGGAATTCGTTCAGTTTCATCCAACCTGCCTTTATCATCCCCAGGCGAAATCCTTTCTGATTTCCGAGGCGGTGAGGGGCGAAGGCGGTTTATTGAAACTGCCCGACGGTACTCGTTTCATGCCCGAGTACGACGAGCGGGAGGAGTTGGCGCCACGCGATGTCGTGGCCCTGGCCATCGATACCGAAATGAAAAAGCGCGGGCTGGATTGCGTATTTCTGGATATTTCTCATCAGCCCGCCGAATTTATCGTGAGCCATTTCCCCAATATTTATCAGCGCTGTATCAGTCTGGGTATCGACATTACGCGCGAACCGATTCCGGTGGTGCCGGCGGCGCATTATACCTGCGGCGGCGTGATGACGGATCTGTCGGCGCGCACCGATCTCGACCGCCTGTATGCGATCGGCGAAGTGACGTGTACCGGCTTGCATGGCGCCAACCGGCTGGCCAGCAATTCATTGCTGGAATGCATGGTGTTTGCGCGAGCGGCGGCGCAGGATATTCTCGGTAAACCGGCGATGGCGAACACGGCGATCCCCGAATGGGACGAAAGCCGCGTCGTCGATGTGGAAGAAGAGATCGTACTGGCGCATAACTGGGACGAATTGCGCCGGTTTATGTGGGATTATGTCGGCATCGTGCGCACCGACAAGCGATTGCAGCGGGCCGCGCGACGCATTGCTTTGCTGACCGAAGAAATCAACGAATATTATGAGAATTTCCGTGTCAGCAACGATCTGATCGAATTACGCAATCTGGTGACGGCTGCCGATCTGATCGTGCGTTGCGCTGCATTGCGCCATGAAAGTCGCGGTTTGCATACGAGCCGGGATTATCCGCAGACCGACGCCGTAGCGGTAGACACGATATTGCGCCGTTCCGCATGAATCGCGTTATGTGAGTGCAGGGGCGGACGCGTCTTCCCGGCCGAATACATCCTGATAGGAAGTGTAATAGCTGATGAATGCGAGCGGAATCATGACCAGAAAGCCGAGCATCAGCGCAAGGGTGGACAGCAGCAGCAAGCCGAAGGTAATCAGACCGTAGACCAGGAACGCCGCAGAATTTTTTAAACTGGCCATCAGGCTGGTCTTCATCGCGGCAAGCGGGCTCATGTTGCCGAAAACGATGAGCGCGGGGGCGAACCAGTATGCCATGAGCAGCGGCAACAATAAGGCCAGTCCTACTATCACAGGCATCAAGCCGATATTCATGACGTGCGAATCGGCGATGGATTTCGCGTCCGGATGACCTGCCGTCAGCGCGAGTATCAATGGCTCGCCGCCCAGTACGCCGACGATTCCGGCAATAATCAGCATTCCGGTCAGATAAATGCCGCCGATTGTAATCAAAGGCGTGCCGTGGCTTTTAAAACCGGCCAGCAGATGCGACATTTCGAGCGGCTGGCCTTTTTTTTGCGCATCGCAGCCCAGAATCAGTCCTGCTGTCAGCGCCGGCGCAATGAGCTGAAAAAAAAGCGCCCCGATCACCGGTATCATGCCGATCAGCGCACCGGTCAGCAGAATGCCGACGCACAGGGCTATCCACATGAACGGATTAGTCTTGAACAGGAGGAAGGATTGTTTGATCCATAACCAGCCGTGGCCGGCAGGAACGAGGCGTGCTTTCATGAGTGACCCTGTGTGATCCATGTTCGTTGCAAGTCATGTATACGATTTTGCAGAATACGCTCGAAATGGGCCGGATCTTTGGCATGCGTCATTTCGCCGGGGCGCGGATAATGCAAATCGTACAGGCGCGATACCCAGAAGCGCAAGGCGGCGGCGCGGAGCATCACGGGCCAGGCTCCTCGTTCGATGGGAAGCAAGGGCCGGATTTCGTGGTAAGCGTTTAACAGCGCAAGAGTGCGCGTGGCATCCAGTTCACCCGTTGCCGTAGTGCACCAGTCGTTTGCCGTGATCGCCAGATCGTAGAGCCATGAATCGGTGCAGGCAAAGTAAAAATCGATTACGCCCGATACGATATCGCCCTCGAACAGTACATTGTCCCGGAATAAATCCGCATGGATGACTCCATGCGGCAGATCCTGCCAGCGATGCAACGCCTGATAGCGAATTTCCGCC
>JAJYPZ010000134.1 GCA_021794855.1 Pseudomonadota bacterium
AACACAAGAACGGCGGCAGTCCTTACAGCATGGACGCCAATCTGCTGCATATTTCATACGAAGGCCGCAGCCTGGAAAATCCTGCGGTCGAAGCCGAAGCCGATATGTGGCGCTGGACCGTCGCGCCCGAACAGGCGCCCGATCAGGCCGAATACGTTACGCTGGAATTCCGTCGCGGCGACATCGTCGCCATCAACGATGTCGCGCTCGGTGCAGCGCAGGTACTGGCGGAGCTTAACCGGCTGGGCGGGAAGCACGGCATAGGACGGCAGGATCTGGTCGAGAACCGGTATGTCGGAATGAAGTCGCGCGGCTGTTACGAAACGCCTGGCGGTACGATCATGCTCAAAGCGCATCGCGCCATCGAATCGATTACGCTGGACCGCGAAGTCGCGCACCTGAAAGACGAACTGATGCCGCGCTATGCCAGCCTGATTTATAACGGTTACTGGTGGAGCCCCGAGCGCAGGATGCTGCAAACCATGATAGACGCCTCGCAGGCCACGGTAAACGGCTGGGTCAGGCTCAAGCTGTATAAAGGCAATGTGATGGTAACAGGCCGCGATTCGGCGACCGATTCCTTGTTCGATCCGACCATCGCGACGTTCGAAGACGATGCCGGCGCTTACAATCAGGCCGATGCCGGAGGTTTTATCAAATTGCATGCATTGCGGTTGCGGATCGCCGCCAGATTAAAAAACAAGCAAGGTACATGATCCCAGATCCGGCGATTGACCGCTTATTTGTGATGCAACCTATTGAGGAAGAATAGAAATGTTATTATTTAACGCTCTCCCGTCTGGTGACACGCTACGTGTCCAATCGCTGGATCTGGGATGATGACACAACAACAGTTCGATCAGATTAGCGTAATCAAGCAGGCGAATATCTATTTCGACGGCAAATGCGTTTCGCACACGGTGCTGTTTGCCGACGGCAGCAAAAAAACGATAGGCGTCATTTTCCCCAGCCGGCTGACGTTTAATACCGGGTTGCCTGAAATCATGGAAATCAATGCCGGCGAATGCAAGGTCAGACTGGCCGGATCGGCAGAATGGAATACCTACCGGGCCGGCGATCAATTTCAGGTGCCGGGAAAGAGCAGTTTCGATATCGAGACTGTCGTTACACTGGATTATGTTTGCCATTTCGTAACCGATAACCGATAACGTATATTTTTGCAAGCGATCGAATCTTTGCGGATTACAACTTAAATTCTGTCGCAACGGAGCCTGCGACCGCTGCGGTCGGTTCGGGTTCGATCCGGTAATGCAATCCGGAATTATGCCAGAGGAGAATACCATGCCCAGTTTCGATATCGTTTCCGAAGTGGACAAACAGGAAGTGAAAAACGCAGTCGAACAAACCAATAAGGAAGTCTCGACGCGGTTCGATTTTAAAGGGTCGGATGCACGGGTCGAGCAGGCGGATTATGTTCTGACATTATTTGCCGACGATGAATTCAAGCTCGATCAGGTTCAGGAAGTACTGAACAACAAGCTGATCAAGCGCAGTATCGATATCAAATGTCTCGATCATGGCAAGATAGAAAAAATTACCGGTAACAAGGTAAAACGCGCCGTTACCGTCAAGACCGGACTTGAAATCGAGCTCGCCAAGAAAATCGTTAAAGACCTGAAAGAGAGTAAAATGAAGGTCCAGGCCAGCATACAAGGCGACGTGGTTCGCGTGACCGGGGCAAAACGCGATATCTTGCAGGAAGCGATTGCGCTGGTGCGTAAACAGGTAACCGATTTCCCGGTACAGTTTCAGAATTTTCGCGATTAATTGTGTTTGGGCTTACGGCACATTTCTTCCATCGCCGTTCGGCTTCTGGTATTCTTGACCGGACAGGCTCTGTTCATACTTGTTAACCGATTCAGGGGATTAAAATGATTATTCGCGATATTCTGACTATCAAAGGCAGCGAAATATGTGCCGTTTCACCTGCACAGACGATCGCTGATGCCATTGCCCTGATGGTGCAGTACGATGTGGGTTCGCTGGTTGTGCGTCAGGATGGCGTAATGATGGGATTATTGACCGAACGCGATGTATTGCGGCGCTTGAACGAACGCGGCGACAGCGTCGTTTCTCAACCGGTCAGCGCAATGATGGTGACCGAACCGATCATCGGTCATCCGGACGATACGGTCGATTATGTCCGCGGTGTGATGACCGAAAATCGTGTCAGCCACTTGCCGGTGATGGAAGGCGAAAACCTGCTGGGAGTAATTTCCTTCCATGATGTCGCCCGTGCCTGCCTGAATGCTGCCGATTTTGAAAACCAGTTGTTAAAACGTTATATCAAGCATTGGCCCGAGTAATTCTATGCCGTTATCGTACCAGGGACTAAGCAATGGAAGTACGCTGATTGTTCTTTACGTGGCGATTAACGGCACGATTTCCCAAATAATTAAAATAGAATAATTTCATTAGTACGATTGAACGATTTACTTGACTGAGTATATATAAGATATTAAGATCTTATTAATATATATTGGAGATGGCACTTCGCGACGACCGATATTTATTCGTGTGCAGCGATCGGTTATATCTGCGATCCCTGTACGGTTTGATTATTCGAAAGACGATAACGGGAGTAACATAATGAAAAATACCGCTGGAACAGGCCTGGCGCTCTGCGCTGTTTTATTGGCATCGAATGCGTTGGCGGATCAGGGAGTCATGGCCGGTTACATGCCTGGCGATATCGTTGCGCGCGCTCGGGTGGTAGATATGAATTTCGATAGCAGTTCGTCTCCGGCACCCGGCGTTACGGCGAACGACAAGGCCATTCCTGAAGTGGATGTCAGCTATTTTTTTACCAGCCATATCGCAGCTGAATTGATCTTGACCTATCCTCAGTCGGTCGGCATCGATGTCAATGGCGGCAATATCGGTTCGGTCGATGCGTTGCCGCCGACGCTGACGCTGCAATACCACTTTATGCCGGACAGTCCGTATTTCAGACCGTATCTCGGTGCGGGCATCAATTACACCAATTTTTCGAATGACAAACTGGCAGGGGGAGCGGTAACCGTATCGAACAGCAGTTGGGGTGCTGCGCTGCAAGCCGGATTCGATGTACCGCTCAGTCAGAACCTGTTATTTAACCTGGATGTCAAGAAAATCTATATGAAAACCGATGCATCAATGAACGGCGCATATCTTACTACCGTTACGCTCGACCCGGTATTGTTGGGCGTCGGTCTCGGCTGGAAATTCTAGCCGATTTCTGGGGATGAAGGCCACTCCATCGGTCTTCATCTTTTTTTATCAATCTTTCAGGCTTTTCAGAATCTCGTGATAGGCGTTCAATCTCGTGGCACTAATTTTTCCTTGCGACTCAGCCTGCAGCACCGCACATTCCGGTTCGTGGGTATGTCTGCAATTGCTGAATCGGCACAATCCCAGGTACGGACGGAATTCGATAAATAAATCATCGAGTTCGTCGGCACGAATATGATTCAGGCCGAACGCCTGCATGCCGGGTGAGTCGATGACGCGACTGTCGGCATCGAGCCAGTACATTTTTGCGCTGGTGGTCGTGTGTTTGCCGGAATCGAGCGCGGTCGAAATGTCGGCGGTAACCGTTCCGGCACCCGGTATCAGCGCATTGATCAGACTCGATTTGCCCATGCCGGATTGACCTACGAACGCGCTGATTTTGCCGCTGAGATACGGTCTGAGCGCATTCACGTCATGCAGCGCCGAGACACGTATCACCGGGTAGCCCAATTCCCGGTACAGGCTCATTTGTTGATAGATGCGTTCCGCACTGGCGTCCAGATCGGATTTGTTCAGACAGATCATGACTTCTATTTCGGCAGCAACCGCAGCAATGATGCACCGATTGACCAGTACGTCGTAATAGCTGGGTTCCGGCGCAATCACGATCACGGCCAGATCGACATTCGCCGCTATGAGCTTGCTGCGGTGCGCGACCGAACGATAAAGCAGGCTGCGCCGAGGCAGGATGCGTTCGACTACGCCCTGACCGGGGCCGGTGGGTTTGAATTCGACCCGGTCGCCGCACGCGACGGTATCGCTTTGCTTGCCGCGGGAGACGCAATCGTATGAGATGCTGTCGGCCTCAACTTGATAATGCCGGCCGTAAGCGGCGGTGACCAGGCCGTCGAGCAATTCGGGCCCGGTCATGATAGCAGCGATTTCAAGGTGTACAGCAAATCCAGCGCCGCCTTCGGCGTCAGCGCGTCGGGGTCGACGGTTTCGAGCAGATCGACGGCGGATTGGCCTGGGGCCGGCATAGCCGGTTCTACGCATGAATTATGGAACAGATCGGCCTGCGGCTGATTCGGCGCGGCTGCGAGTTCGAGTTGTGCGAGTTTGCGTCTGGCGTCGGCAATCACCGGCTTGGGTATTCCCGCCAGCGCCGCTACCTGCAGTCCGTAACTCTGGCTGGCCGGTCCTTCCTTGATGCTGTGCAGGAAGACGATGCGATCTTTGTATTCGACGGCGGCGACGTGTACGTTTACGATCTGCTGCCAGTGCGCGGGCAATTGCGTCAGTTCGAAATAATGCGTGGCGAATAAGGTATAAGCGCCGATTTTCTCCGCCAGTTGCCGCGCTATGGACCAGGCGAGCGCCAGCCCGTCGAATGTCGACGTGCCCCGTCCGATTTCGTCGAGCAATACCAGGCTGTTCGCGCTGGCATTGTGCAGGATATAAGCCGCTTCGGTC
>JAJYPZ010000135.1 GCA_021794855.1 Pseudomonadota bacterium
TGAATTTTTCGTCTCCGCTGGACCAGAGTACGATTCGTTCGATCGCTTCGCCCAAGGTCAGATGATGACGCGAGACGGCGTCTGCTACCAATAAGGCAATGCCGATATGAGCCAAAAGTATCCATACCTGATGCGCATACATTTTCAGGGCGCTGGCGTTATTGGATGCCCATCCGGCCAGTTTTTCGGAGGTCAGCGGCGCGGACAATGCTGACGCTGCGTGATCCGCCAGCCATGATCCCACCATCGGGATGCCGGAGATCATCGCCAGCATGGAGCCGGGCGTCGGCGGGTTCTTGAGCAGGTTGATCATGGCCGGAACAGCTGTTTCTATAATCATCCAGATCGGTAGCGCTAACAGTACGGTCCAGAACAAGGTATGTATCCAGGCGGCGACACGAGGAGAAAATCCACGTCGTTCGAGCGTTATCTGGTACGGCATGCCGGCAATGGACATGCATACCCCGGCAATAATCGGGACTGCAAACGGCGATAAAACATAGGTAGCTAACAATCCGATTATGATTATCAGGGATTTTTTTGAGGTCATGAGGGTATGAAAGTCGATGACGCTATTTTATAGATGGAATAAACGGGCAGCATGGCAGGCAAAAACTTAACGATCTATTAAATCGGCTTTATTTTTCGATTCATGCATATCGTTCTGCGATGGAACGTCTTTTGTTTTCCGGTAGACGATAAAGATTGCAATAGCTACGGAAACCGCGGCTATACCTATCAAGCCGTATGCAATACCCCGCATGATATTCACTGATGATACCTCTCGGGTAACGATGTTTGCACTCAATGGTCGAAATATAACACGATAAGGTATCGTGCGCGCGTTACCTTGTTTCCCGGGCTGATTTATCGATGAAAAAACTTGCCTGGACAGTGGCGGGGCAATAAAAAAACCCCGCCATCGAGACGGGGTTCCGGTATTGCCGGCGATGCGCGAAAGCGCATCGATTTACAGATTGTTACATCATGCCGCCCATACCGCCCATGCCGCCCATATCGCCCATTCCAGCACCGCCTCCGCTGGATTTGTCTTCAGGCAATTCGGCTACCATGGCATCGGTAGTCAGCATCAGGCTTGCTACCGATGCCGCGTTTTGCAAGGCGGTACGGGTAACCTTGGTAGGATCGAGCACGCCCATTTCCACCATGTCGCCATACTCGCTGGTTGCTGCGTTATAACCGTAATTGCCTTTTCCTTCGAGCACTTTGTTGACGACCACGGAAGCTTCGTCGCCGCAATTGATCACGATTTGGCGTAACGGCTCTTCGATGGCGCGCAATACGATCTTGATGCCGGCATCCTGATCGGGGTTGGTGCCCTTCAGGCTGCCGACTCCGGCTTTGGCGCGCAACAAAGCTACGCCGCCGCCTGGAACGATACCTTCTTCGACCGCAGCGCGGGTAGCGTGCAAGGCGTCTTCAACGCGTGCTTTTTTCTCTTTCATCTCGACTTCGGTTGCCGCGCCGACTTTGATGACGGCAACGCCGCCGGCCAGTTTAGCCTTGCGTTCCTGCAGTTTTTCCTTGTCGTAATCGCTGGTCGCTTCTTCAACCTGACGATTGATCTGGGAAATACGGCCCTTGATATTGCTTTCATCGCCGGCGCCATCAATGATGATGGTGTTGTCTTTACCGACTTCGATACGTTTGGCCGAACCTAATTCGGTCAGCGTGACTTTATCCAGCGTCAGACCGACTTCCTCAGCGATGACCGTACCGCCGGTCAGAATGGCGATGTCTTCCAGCATGGCCTTGCGGCGATCACCGAATCCGGGAGCTTTGACTGCGCAAGTTTTGAGGATGCCGCGGATATTGTTGACGACCAGAGTGGCCAGCGCTTCGCCATCCACGTCTTCAGCGATGATGAGCAATGGACGACCGGCTTTGGCGACTTGTTCCAGAGCGGGCAGCAGATCACGGATATTGGAGATTTTTTTGTCATGCAGCAAAACGAAAGGGTTATCCAGAGCAGCGATCTGCTTGTCGTTATTGTTGATGAAATAAGGAGACAGATAACCGCGGTCGAACTGCATGCCTTCCACAACATCGAGTTCGCTTTGCAGGCTGGTGCCGTCTTCAACGGTAATAACGCCTTCTTTGCCGACTTTGTTCATCGCTTCAGCGATGATGTCGCCGATCGAGCTCTCGGAGTTGGCGGAAATCGAGCCGACCTGGGCGATTTCCTTGTTGGTGGTGCAAGGCTTGGAGATCTTTTGCAGCTCGGCGGTGATGGCGATAACGGCTTTATCCATACCGCGTTTGAGATCCATCGGGTTCATGCCGGCGGCAACGAATTTCATGCCTTCTTTCAGCATGGCCTGAGCCAGGACGGTCGCCGTCGTGGTACCGTCGCCGGCTACGTCGGAAGTCTTGGAAGACACTTCCTTGACCATTTGCGCGCCCATGTTTTCGAATTTGTCTTTCAGTTCGATTTCTTTGGCGACGGATACGCCGTCCTTGGTGATGGTAGGGGCGCCGAAGGAGCGATCCAATACTACGTTGCGCCCTTTGGGGCCCAAGGTTACTTTCACTGCATCGGCCAGAATATTGACGCCGATCATCATTTTTTGACGGGCAACATCACCGAATTTAACGTCTTTTGCTGGCATAACTAACTCCTGATAGGATAATTCAATGGAAAGACTGAAACTTTGATTTTCAAATTAATTGAAAACCGGCGTTTAAACAAGAACGCCCATGATGTCTTCTTCGCGCATGACCAATACGTCTTCGCCTTCGACTTTAACGGTTTGTCCGGCATATTTGCCGAACAATACGCGGTCGCCGACTTTTACATCCAGTGGACGGGCTTTACCATCGTCGCCGATTTTGCCGTTACCGACAGCCAGTACTTCACCCTGGTCCGGTTTTTCGGTGGCGCTATCGGGAATCACAATACCGGAAGCGGTTTTGCGTTCTTCTTCCATACGTTTGACGATGATACGATCGTGCAAAGGACGAATTTTCATTGCTGTTTCTCCTGAAGATTTACAATTAAATGCACAACCAGCGATTGCGCATGACTAAAAAGAGCTCGGCTCAAAGAATTTTAGCACTCTAAGTCGAGGAGTGCTAATAATGGGGGCGGGGACGGTTTTTTTCAAGTAGGATGTTCACAAAAAAAGAGCGGCCGCTGCGGGTCGCTCTTCAGGTTGTTTTCAACTACGGGATGCTGGCCTTCTTTTGTTATTGTTATGAAAGCATTTTCCGTGGATTCTAGAAGGCAAATACCGCATAAATATTGAATTGGTTGCCAATTCCGTTAACGACGCTTTCGGCGTTGTGTTGAGCGACGGCATTCCCTACGGCCGAGGGATTGGGAATCTCAACCTGACGGATGAAATAGTCGGCGACGACCCTCGTTAGCGGCGTGATGTGATACTCCACACCTGCTCCCACATCTTTAAATATCCTTTCCTGTGCGGCAATATTAGGCAGTCGGTCGTAATAGTCGTAACGCAACGTCATTTCGATCTTGTTGCTGACGAAATAGCCTGCGGAAGCGTCGTAACCGTAAGCCTGATTGTTGCTGCCGGGATAAAATGTGGTGTCGACCTGTCCCGGCAATCCCACAATAAAGGCGGCCGGTGCGGCGATATCGCCCGTGCCGTTGATGAATTCGGCCTTGAAGCTTTTCGCACCGGTCTGCATGTACCCGTCGCGGTACGTCATACCGAAACCGTCGCGTATCATGGTATTGGACGTGCCGTTCAGTTCGGGGTGCGATTGCTGGTACCAGACGAAACCGGTAATGTCGTTACGGAAAAAGCGCCCCTTGCCGTCGTCGAGCAGATACGACATTTGCAGCCGGCCGGCACCGATCGGTCCGTTGGAAGTGCCGGATTCGAATTGGCGGCCGTTATCGCCGAGCATGAGGCCGTAGGCCAGTTCGACGTTGGGCCGGATCATGAACCAGTCTTCCGCCTGTATGCCGGGGTAGCGGAAGCCGTTATTGCCGGAGAGGTCCGCGCCCGGTACCAAATACCCGCCGTTCCCAGCTGGATTGTAATGCATATTTTTGCTGTAGAAAACCGGTTGCATCAATTGCGCGATGACGGGTGGAAAGGTTTCAAGGTAATTGAAGCTCATGAAGCCTTCCATCGCACCTTCGGGTCCCGGTGCACGAATGATTCCCAGTTCCACTCGTACACCCGGAATGTAGTGGCTGAATAAAACGTTTGCGTCGATGATGCGCGGTGCGTAATTGCCGAAGGAATAGGTGTAGCCGTTTTGCCCTGCTTCCGTGCCCACATAATACGAAATGTCGGGGTTGATGCTGCCTCGTATGAATAGCCTGGCACGCTGCATCGTCAGGTCGGTCGTATTGGTGAACAGCGGTGCTGTGTAATCCGCCTTGGGAATCTGCCCGTTAAAGGCCGGCGTGTATTTGGACTCGGTATAGTTGGGTTCCAGAAAGCCGATCAGAGTGCCCTTGCCCCATTCTGGCAAGGCTTCGGTTTGAACCTGAAACCAGTTAGTAGCATAGGCTGGCTGAAAAAGGCACCCCCCAAACAACGCTAAAGCAAATAATAGCGCAACGACCCTTTTGTGCATGTGTGCTCCTGACTATTTTTTTCTTGATTTAAAAATACATTACTGTTATAGTAATAACTAATATAGTAATATGCCTCTTAAGTATTATTGGGTTATGCTGTTTTGAGGCGTAAGTAACCTTTATCAGCC
>JAJYPZ010000136.1 GCA_021794855.1 Pseudomonadota bacterium
ATTCGGTTTCCGCATCGTGGGGCTGGCAGGCTGGCGTGCAATCGTACAGCTATGTCGTATTTCTCATGAACGACAGAGCCGTCAATTACCTGAAGAAGACCAAGGGTTGGGAAATCGGTGTGGGGCCGACAGTAGTCGTCCTCGACAAAGGGGTTGCCAAGAACCTGTCGTCAACGACCTTGAAGGATGATGCCTATGCGGTCATTTTCGACCAGGAAGGTCTGATGGCCAGCCTGAGCATCGAAGGGACGAAAATTTCCCGCATAAATCCCTGAGCATCTATAAATTGCCGGACAATCCGGCGCATCGAAGTATCCCCGGTGCGCCGTTTTATGATCGACACCATCGGAAAATGACATTGGCAGAGCGGATGGAGGCAGGCTTCAGATGGTCAGGACATCCCAACCTTCATTGAATAGCATTGCGGTCAATGCAATGAGCGGCAAACCGACCAGCGCATTGGGGTCTTCTCCAGTCATGCTCTCCATAATGGCGATGCCCAATCCTTCGGAACGCGCGCTTCCTGCACAGTCGTAAGGTAGATCCTTGCGCAGGTAATGCTCGATTTGTGCGTCGGTTAAATGTCGTATCTTTACCGTCGTCGGGACGATGCGGGATTGCAGGTTGCCGGTGCTGCTGTTGTACAGACTTAGAGCCGTATGAAATATGAGCTCCTGCCCGCTCATGCTGCGCAGTTGCGCAACGGCGGATGCATGGTTACCGGGCTTGCCGATATGATTGCCGTCGAGACTGGCTATCTGATCGGAGCCGATAATGAGTGCATCGGGAAAGGCGGCTGCCGGAGCTTGCGCTTTAAGTACGGACAAGCGCAGGGCGGCAACATCGGGCGCTTCGCCCGCGAGCGGAGTTTCGTCTACCTGCGGGGACGTCACGACAAACGGTACGCGCAATTTGTTCAGCAGTTCGCGCCGATATACTGATGTCGACGCGAGTACGAGTTGGGCTGCCGCCATGCGTCTACTCCGGCTGAATTTCCAGCAATGCCTGGTCGGGCGTTACCGAGTCGCCTTTGGCTACAAACAGATTGATGATGGTGCCGGATATCGATGCCTGAATTTCGTTTTCCATTTTCATGGCTTCGATAACCAATACCGGATCGCCGGCATTGACTTTTTGTCCGGTGCGTATCAGCACGTCCACGATATTGCCGGGCATGGCGGTCGTCACATGACCGCGATGAGTAGGGCGCGGGCGTCCGCTATTGCCGGATTTATCGGAAGATTTGGTTTTTCCGTTAGGCGTGGCGTTGTCGGTGCTGACTTCGATTTCGTTCAGCGATTCGACGAACACTTCCTCGGTTACGCCGTCAACCGAGACGTAATACGGCCGTTCGGTTTGCGAACCGTGACCGGTGCCGGTCAGCCGGATGTGATAGGTTTCGCCGTGCAAGGTGATATGGAATTCGTCGGCGGCAAAACGGGTGGACGCATTGCTGTTCTGCTCGCTGATCGGCAGCAGCACTTCCGGCGCCAGCGTATTGGCGTTGCGTTCCTGCAGAAAGGTTTGCCCGAGATCGGGAAACATGGCATAAGTAAGGACGTCTTCTTCCGATTTGGCGACGCCTTCGATCTCGCTGCGCAGTTTTTCCATCTCGTCGGGAATCAGGTCGGCGGGACGGCAATGGATGATTTCCTGATCGCCTATCGCCAGTTCGCGGACGGTTTGATTGATTGCGCCGGGCGCTTCGCCGTAGCGGCCTTGCAGATACAGTTTGACTTCATTGGTGATGGTTTTGTAGCGATCGCCGGTCAGTACATTGATGACCGCCTGGCTGCCGACGATCTGCGAAGTAGGCGTTACCAGCGGGGGGAAGCCCAGGTCTTCGCGCACCTGGGGAATTTCCGCCAATACTTCGTCCATCCGGCTCAGAGAACCCTGTTCCTTGAGCTGATTGGACAGATTGGAAATCATGCCGCCGGGGACCTGGCTAATCAGGACGCGCGGATCGACGCCGGTAAAGTTGCTCTCGAACTGCCAGTACAGTTTCCGTACTTCGCGGAAATAGGCGGCGATTTCCTGCAGATCGCCGAGCTTGATGCCGGTGTCGTATTCGGTGTTAGCGAGCGCCGCGACCATCGTTTCGGTCGTGGGATGGCTGGAGCCCTCGGAAAACGCCGAGATGCAGGTGTCGATAACGGTAGCGCCTGCTTCGACCGCCTTGAGATGCGCCATGCTGGCGAGTCCGGACGTCGCATGGCTATGATTGTGCACGGGCAGGCCGGTAGCGGCACGTATGCTTTTCACCAGATCGTACGCGACGCCTGGAGTCAGCAGGCCCGCCATGTCCTTGATCGCGATCGTGTCGCAGCCCAGCTCGGCAAAGCCTTTCGCAAGCGCGACAAAATGAGGAATGTCGTGCACAGGGCTGGTTGTATAAGCAATGGCGCCCTGAGCGTGTTTGCCGGCTTTTTTGATGGCTTCGATCGACACGCGCATATTGCGCAGATCGTTCATCGCATCGAAGACGCGGAACACGTCTACGCCATTATCGGCCGATTTTTGTATGAACGCGCGTACCACGTCGTCCGCATAATGCCGATATCCCAGCAAATTCTGGCCGCGCAGCAACATCTGGATGGGCGTATTGGGCAGCGCTTTGCGCAGTTTGGCCAGTCTTTCCCACGGGTCTTCTTTGAGGAAGCGCACGCAGGCGTCGAACGTGGCACCGCCCCAGGCTTCCAGCGACCAAAATCCGATATTATCGAGTTTGGCGCAAATAGGAAGCATATGTTCGGTGCGCATGCGTGTTGCGATCAGGGATTGATGGCCGTCACGCAGCACTAGGTCGGTAATAAATACGTTTGGCATAATCGATACAGTCTAAAAATAAGCTAAGGGCAAGCCCTGATTACAATCCGTTATGAGCGGCGATTGCGGCTGCAATAGCGGCAGCCAGCATTTCCGGCGGCTGACCAACGTTATAGTTTATCAGGTCGGCATGGGTTTCGACGAATGACGTATCGAAGTGACCGCTGCGAAAATCTTCATTACCCAGAATTTCCAGATAATACGGAATAGTCGTTTTAACGCCGTATACCGTCATGTCGTTCAAGGCACGGCGACTGCGGTCGATAACGCTGTCCCAGGTCAGATTCCATACCGTCAGTTTGGCGCACATGGAATCGTAATAAGGCGGAATAACGTAACCCGTATACATGGCGGCATCGGTGCGAACGCCGGGGCCACCGGGCGCATAATAGCGGGTAATCCGGCCGAAACTGGGCAGAAAGCCGTTTTTCGGGTCTTCGGCATTGATGCGGAATTCCATGGCGTAGCCGCGGTATTGTATCTCTTCCTGCTTATATTGCAACGGCAAACCGCTGGCGACCCGGATTTGTTCCTGTACGATATCGACGCCGGTGATCGCTTCGGTAATCGTATGTTCTACTTGAAGACGGGTGTTCATTTCCATGAAATAAAACTGATTATTTTCGTCGAGCAGGAATTCGACCGTACCGGCATTGACGTATTTTACCGCTTTGGCGGCATTGACTGCGAGTTTGCCGATATATTGGCGCTGAGCTTCGGTCAATTGAGGCGAGGGAGCGATTTCTATCAGTTTCTGGTTGCGGCGCTGGATAGAGCAGTCTCGTTCGAACAGATGGATGACGTTGCCCTGATTGTCGGCAAGAATCTGGACTTCGATATGTTTCGGATTTACGACGCATTTTTCCAGGAATATTTCCGGCTTGCCGAACGCTTTGCTCGCCTCCGATACGACACGGTCGTAGTTTTTTAACAGTTCGGTTTCCGAGTCGCATCGTCGGATTCCCCGGCCACCGCCGCCGTTGGTGGCTTTGAGCATGACCGGATAACCGATTTTTTCGGCAAGCGTACGTGCTTTTTCCAGGTTTTCCAGATTGTGTTCGCTGCCGGGAATAACCGGAATCCCCGCTTTGATCATGGCTTTGCGCGCTTCGATCTTATCCCCCATCATGCGTATAACCTTGGCGTCCGGGCCGATAAAACGGATGCCCCGGCGTGCGCAAATCTCCGCCAGATTAGGGTTCTCGGACAAGAATCCGTATCCGGGATGTAATGCATCGCAACCGCTGGCCACGGCCAGATTGACGATATTATGGGCGTTTAAATAGCCTTGCACCGGATCGGAACCGATATTATAGGATTCGTCCGCTTTTTTGACGTGAAGCGCATGGCGATCCGCATCGGTATAAATAGCGACTGACGTAATACCGAGTTCCGCGCACGCGCGTACGATGCGCACGGCGATTTCGCCCCGGTTAGCTATAAGAATTTTCCTGATCACTCGCCCCAAGCCTTCTTTTTTGACAATACAAGTTTTAAATTATATCATGCTCGCCTTATCTCGCGACAGCCTTGAAGGATTCGGGCTGGTACGAAACCCCGTTCTTCGTCAGAGCCGCCGGATCTGTTTCCGGATTGGTCGGTGCGCGGGTAAATGTTCGATTCGATGTCGCACCGCCACGGTCAGGCAATTTCGTTATATAATAACGAAGTTTTGTCATTTCGATTCAAGTCTTGACTTGGCGGGCTGCAGTAACAGTCCTGTGCAGTAAAGTTAGTGCAGGCTTCTAATTAATGGCATGCATGATGATTGCGCCGTAACGATATTTTTGATTGGAGTAGTAAAATGGCTGTTCAGCAGAATAAAAAATCCCCTTCCAAGCGCGGCATGCATCGCGCTCACGATTTCCTGAC
>JAJYPZ010000137.1 GCA_021794855.1 Pseudomonadota bacterium
TATCGCGCGCGCCCAAGCCAGCGGGCTTGACGCCCAGATCGGCCAGCCGTTGCCACAGTGCTTCCGCCTCGACAGCGGGCAGGATGACTTCGAAACCATCCTCACCGGTATAGCCGGTACGCGCGATAAAGTAGCGCTGGAATTCGACCGCGTTGAACGGTTTCATCGCCGCAGTCGCCGCTTCCGAGCCGACAATCGCCGTCCAGACTTTTGTCCGGGCTTGCGGCCCCTGCACCGCGATCATCGCCAGATCGCGGCGCGGCGCGATAGTTAGCGCCCGCTCGGCCGCTTGCTCCCGCATCCAGGCGATGTCCTTGTCTGCCGTACCGGCATTGACAACGATGCGAAACCGGCACTCGTCCATAAAATAAATAATGAGGTCGTCGATCACCCCGCCCTCGGGATTGAGCATGCAGCTATATAAGCCCTTGCCCGGAACGGTCAGCTTGTCGACGTTGTTGGCGACGAGGCCGCGTAAAAATCCGCGCACATCCTTGCCTTGCACGTCGACCACTAGCATGTGGCTCACGTCGAACATTCCCGCATCGCGACGCACCTGATGGTGCTCGTCGAGCTGGGAACCATAGCTGAGCGGCATGTCCCAGCCGCCGAAATCGACCATTTTTGCACCCATCCGGCGGTGGGCTGCGTTGAGCGGCGTTTGCTTTAACATACACTTCCCGTCTGTAAGGCGTCCGCCGGATCGGCAGATAATCCCTGAGTTTCTTCGGCGTAATAACTGCTACGCACCATCGGCCCCGCTTTAACCCATTCGAACCCTATCGCGCGCGCTTCGCGTTCGTATTCGAGGAACACATCGGGGTGGATATAATCGATTACCGCCATATTGTCGCGCGACGGACGCAAATATTGTCCCAGCGAGACGCGGCTTACTCCCGCTTCATGAAGATTATGCAGCACTTCCAGCACTTCCGCCCGCGTTTCGCCCAAGCCCAGCATCAAGGCGGATTTCGCCTGCAGTCCCGCTTTGCGCGCCACCAAAGTCAGCAGATTGAGCGAGCGCAAATATTTGGAACCGCGCCGGGCGGTCGAATACAGACGCGGCACCGTTTCGACATTGTGTCCCCACACCAGATCGCGCCGCGCCGTCTCCGGCAATCCAGCAAGAACGGCGGATACTTCATTCACCGCCTGCAACTGGTTGCGCCAGAAATCGGGGGTTAAAAACTCTACGCCAATCTGGCCGTCGCGCAGGCGCAACTGGCGCAAGGTTTCGGCAAAGATGCCGACTCCGCCGTCGGCCCTGTCGTCGCGGTTGACCGACGTCAACACGACATAACGCAACGGCAACTCCGCCACGGCATCGGCGACGCGCCGCGGTTCGTCGTCGTCGACAGGCTTGGGCTTGCCGGTCTTGACCGAACAGAATCCGCAAGATCGCGTGCAAACATCGCCCAGCAACATAAACGTGGCGGTGCCGCGGCTCCAGCATTCGCCGCGATTGGGACAGCGCGCTTCTTCGCAGACCGTATGCAAACGGTGTTGCTGTACAGCCGCCTGGGTTTTGCCGTAATGCGCGTCAGTGCCGAGATTTTGCCGTATCCAGATCGGCATACGCACGGTGTTCGGCAAATGCTCGTTTTTCTGAGTCGAAATAATGGGGGTCATGTTCAGCGTAAATAATAAAAAGGGTCACCACCCCTCTGTCCTATTTACCTGAGAGATTACAGCGATGCGCTGTGTGCCCCTTCGGTGGATGATTAATCACTCTCCAGAGATGTCCTGTGGAATGCGGTTCGGGGGCCTGAGCGATTCCGGGTGAATTGCGCCTTCGGCGGCGTCAGGCGGATACAAAATCCGCTTACGCACTCTCCCGCACTCACGTAGCGGACAGGCGCAAATTATACCTGAGGGCCCTGAAAAAACAACTGCGCCCGGACGCTCGTCACTAAAATTTTAGCCTTCATAATATTGAAACAATGCTGATTTATGATGCAGAACACTATCTATAAGATTAAGCACCGTTTTTGACCTAATTACATGGCTTCATGAGCCGCCTGCGATCAATCCCGCAATATCCGTATTTATGACTAAAGATCGTGTTTATTGTAAAACCGATAAAGGCCGCCAGGAAATCCTCGAGCGGCGGCATACCCTGACGTTCCGGCAACGCAACACGCTCATATTGCTGGATTGCGCAAAGCATTTGGGCTTGATAGCCGATGCGATTCCGCAGTCCGATCTGGAAAAAACCGTACCTTTCCTGCTGGAACAGGGTTTTATTATACTGGCTACCGCACAACAGGAAAAAGAGCAGTCAACCGTTCCTCGCGACAGGCATACTCATCCCGGCGCTACGATTATCGCTATGCCCGCAAGCGTCCAGCCGACGCTCACGCAAAACCTCGATGTAATGGAAAAGGTTAAAATTTTTATGCTGGACTCGGCCAATACGCATCTCGGGCTAATGGGCGCAGAAACTATAGGTCGAATTCAGCGTTGCCGCACCGCCGAACAATTGATGGCGGCAGCGGCGTTCTGGCATATGGCGCTGCGCGAATCCAAAACCGGCAAGGAATTCGCAGCGATATTCATGGAACAGGTCAGATTCGAATTGAGGAGCGGTAATTGATTTCGCCATCCAGTTAAACTCCGTTACGAGGCATTCATGATAGAAAAGTCCCGCTTAAAAGACGCCGAACGAATTGTACGTCTAACCATGATCATCATTCTGCTGACTGCAAGCACCAGTAAATTTTTTAGTCATGGCGGTTTTTACGCTTATTATTCGGCCTTATTTCAAGGCGACCTCCGAATCAAACTACCGCCCGCTCTCGTCAATACCTATTTGGCCATAATCCCGTATATCGAACTGACTTTGGGTTTGGCTTTATTAAGCAACCAATACAAAAACCATATCGTCTACGGTTGGTTTGTTTTTATATTCAGTCTGATGATCGGGCACTACATCTTGCAGGAATGGTCGTCCGTCAATGAAATGCTGAATTATATCTTTCTTGGCCTGCTCAGCCTGGTTTTACCCAATCATTCCAGCTGGTTACAGAGGGATAAAGCCGAGGTCTGATTTACGCTGATGCCTCCGCCGCCTCGTCATCGCGCCGATTCATGTTTTCTCCGTCGCTCGGCCGCAATGTCCAAAAGGTTAACGACGAAAGCACAGTGAATACGCCCAGCGTCAAAAAAGCATGATGCAAGGCTGTAGTCACGGCGATCCGGTCCGTTTGCGGCAAGCCGCCGAGATACCAGGCCGTCACCAGCGTGCCGCAGGCCAGGCCAAAGCTCATGGACATTTGCTGCAGCGAGCTGGCGATCGTGCTCGCCATGCTAGAATCCGCCGTGTCGATATCGGCATAAGCCATCGAATTCATGCTCGAAAATTGCAGCGAATTAAAAAATCCCTGCGCCAATCCGAGGACGATAATCCACGGCAGCGGCGTGGTCGGCATAATCAGTGCAAACAGGCCGATAGTGGTGCCGATCAGCAACGTATTTACGATGAGCACTTTCCGGTAACCGAAACGTTGCAGAATGCGTACGGCCATTAATTTCATGCCCATCGCCGCGACCGCCAGGGGCATCATCAGCAAACCCGACTGCCAAGCCGGCAAACCCAGACCTAATTGATACAGCAGGGGCAGCAGAAAAGGCAAAGCTCCCAGACCGAGACGCGTAATAAAGCCGCCGATAACGGCCACGCGAAAAGTGCGCTGGCGGAACAGCGCCAGACGCAAGAGCGGATGGGGGATCTGTCGCGCATGCCAGCCATAGACGACCAACATACTCAATGCAAGCAGTAGCAAAATTCCTCCCGACGTGACATCGATGCGATGTTCTCCGAAGATTTCCAGCAGCCAGGAAAGCAGCGCCGTGCCGCCGCCGAACAACACCAAGCCGATGACGTCCAGCGGACGCGACGCCTCGCCGCGATAGTCGGGCATATACCGGTAGATCAAGGCCAGGGCAATCAAGCCTACCGGCACATTGACGAAAAATATTTCTCGCCATGACAGCCATTCGACGATCAGGCCTCCCAGCGTCGGGCCCAGCAACGGGCCGATCAAAGCCGGAATGATGACGAAATTCATCGCCGCCAGTAATTCTGTCTTGGGGAAAGTCCGGATAATGGCGAGCCGTCCGACCGGCATCATCATCGCCGCGCCCATACCCTGTAAAATCCGCGCCGCCACCAACATCGGCACATTTATCGACAATCCGCATAAAATGGAAGAAACTGTGAACACCGTCACGGCGATGCCGAACACTCGACGGGTGCCGTAACGATCCGCCATCCAGCCGCTGATCGGGATGAATACCGCCAGGCTCAAAATATAACTTGCAACGACGGCTTTAAGACTCAAAGGTGCAACCTGCAGACTTGCCGCCATCGATGGAACAGCGGTATTTACAATCGTAGCATCCAGCTGTTCCATGAACAGTGCCGTTGCGACCACCCAGGGCAGATAATGCTTAGTTGTCAATTGTCCTCCGGGTGATAGCAAATTTCCGCAACGCATATCCGATGCAGTGGAAAATCTCTGTGTTTGTATGTAAACGACGAATAAAAAATTCGTAATTCACATTCGAGCGTATCGGCTCAGATATCAATCGAATCTATCTTACATTCGATTTCGGGTCAATAAGGCTTGTCCGGCCGATTTCGGGTAATTCACAATAAGAGCTTCATTTCCAA
>JAJYPZ010000138.1 GCA_021794855.1 Pseudomonadota bacterium
CGGCAGAATACTGGTCGCAGGGACGTGTTTTGCCATCCCTTCCAGAATTTTTCCCAGCACCAAGCCCTGAGGCAGACCATTGCGTTTCAGAGCGGTAATTTTTTCAACAAACCCGGCGACATCCCTGGCTGTATAATTCTGTGCCACCGCCAAGCTTGCCAGACGATATATGTCATGCTGACTCACGCCCGATTTCAATGCGTTATCCGTATCGTTCGACAAAAGCTGACGATCAGCCGCATCGGCTGTCTTCAATCGTGCCATTTCCTGATTCAATGGCGCAGGTTCCGCATGCGCTTGAACCGCAACAGTCAAACCCAACCAGAAGCTCAGCCAGATAATCCGTAAATGTATGCTCATATTGGCCTCGTTTATTTTATATTACTGTAACGATCGCGTTTTTATGTCCAAAATCGTCATTGACCTGTCTTGCCACCGGATCGGTAACGACCTTGCGGCCATTAATCAGGAATGCGTATTGATAAGAGCCGGGTGGCAATTTGACCGTAACCCCCCACTTGTCGTTGCCTAATGGATGCAATTGGACTGAGCGCTCGCTGCTCCAGCCATTGAAATCGCTGATCAGGCTGACGGATTTCGCTCCGGGTGCATAGAGACTGAAGCCGACTTTCGCATTTCCTGCCGTCAGGGTTGCGGCGGCTCGCGCTTCGATGAACGGATGCGACGCCGGTACCGAATACAGAAATCTTCCTGGCGAAAACAATAAAAACAATACAGTAGCCGCCACCGCCATGCTGCCGACTTCCAGGCCGGTCATGGAATGGCGCAATAACCACGCTTTAACCCGTAAAGAAAACGAAAGTTTTTTTGGCATAATTGCCGTCATGACACGGGCAGTCATATCTGCAGGAGCCGATATGCCGGGTAAATGAGTCAGCGCATCGAGAGCCTTTTCCATAGCCGACAATTCCTCCCGCTGCGACGGGGTCAATTTTTCAAGCAACAAAGCGCGTTCAGATTGAGTCAGTTCCCCATCCAGATATCGACTCATCATATCGTCATCATTTATTTCAGTGGGTCTGCTCATATCATTTCCTCGTAAATCCGCTTGAACATCTGCCTGGCTCGAAAAGTCCGCACTTTTATGTTTTCCAGCGACATTTTCAGCAAGTCCACAATTTCTTCGTTACTGAAGCCTTCCAGATGTTTAAGCAACAAAATCTCACGGTAATGCACCGGCAACTTATTGAGTACTTGCTGTATCCGTTCACTTTCTTGCGTCATTTCGTAGCGACGGTGCGGCGTTTCACTGTCCGAAGCCGCGAGCACGCTCTGTTGCTCTTCCATATCTACGCTCAGACTTTCCACTCCTTTTACGCGCAGCAAATCTCTGGCTTTGTTCAATGCGATCTGGCATAACCAGGTTGAAAACTTGCTGCTCCCATTAAACGTATTCAGTTTCTGGTAAGCAGTGATAAAGGTTTCCTGACTGATATCCTGGCTCGCTTCATAATTACCGAGAAAACGATATAACACATTGAATACCATACGCTGATGACGCTGGACTAACCCCGCATAAGCCTGTACGTTTCCCTTTAAACAATCCGAAATGATCTCCTTGTCGGACAAGCTTTCCCCGTGGCTCAAATCATCGTCCTTATATTTTAAAGGCGAACCTACCTTTTAAACTCCTTAGACGCGAGTTCGCATAAAAAGGTTACGGCATCATTCGCAAAGTATCTTTTCCGCCAAAATCATCGCTGACGGCAGGATAAGCCGGATCCGGAATTACGGTCTTGCCGTCGACCAGATACGCGTATCGAATGGAATGGGTATTTTCGGGAATGGATACGGAAGCGCGCCAGTTTCCGGCTGCATCGGGGCCCTGAAGCGGGGTACTGTCGGGATCCCATGAATTGAAATCCCCGATTACGTCGACCTTTTTAGCGGCCGGAGCAAAAAAAAGAAAACCGATATCCATTGAAGCGCCGTTATCGGCGTGGACCTTATTACAGAACGATGTCGATGATAGCAGCAAAAGATTCAATAATATCCAAACGAAGCGGGGAATTATTTTTCGCATAACGCGAGCACTCTTCGAAAAAATAGCCGCGCATGTCCGATTTGAATGCGCAAAACGGGAGCTTATCATTAGTGCAAGCATTATACCAACCTAGGGACGGGCACGGAAAAGCCGAAATGATGGTTTTAATCCTCTACAAGGTGACAAAAACGTAACTTAGATTACGGACTTCCTTGAAAAAACAAAAATACCCCGGCTAGCCGGGGTATCAGTTATGCCTGTACCCATTGGTATTATGGTTAGCGATGCATTCCGACTCCTGCCCCAGCAAAAGATTTTACTCCCAGAACACCTGTCGTCGCGACACCCGCATTTCCTGCCATGCCTGCGTTTTCGGCCACTCCTGTATTGCCTCCCATTGCATTGGCAGGAAGATGTGCGCTTGCCGACACATTCGCTTCAGCCATTCCGGTAGAACGATGATCGTCGGCATCATCAAACGTGTTGTTGGCGATGCCGGTGCTGATCGCTTCATAAGCCTGTTCAGGCGTTTTACCATGATTTAGTTCTGCTCGCAGCGAATTCAGCGCCCTGAGGGTCCGAGCAGCCGGATAATTTGCGTTTATGGCATCGTCCGCCGTTTTAACTGCATAATTTGCCGGAACGTTCTGTTGTGTCTGCTGGCCGATACCGGCACCGACCTGACTCAACTGCGATGCGTTATAGTTGTGTTTAACGGCATCGCTTACCACAGCCAGAGCCTGCGATACGGGAACCCCTTTCGAGATCAAATTGGTCAGGACTTGTTCGGCTGCCTGCCGGGTTGCGGTTACCGGGATGAGATTCAATTGCGCATTAGCTTCTGCCTGCGTAACTGTTGCTGCCAGAGCCGCATTGCTGAATGCGGAAACCAGACAAATGCCGAGCAGTGTATAACGGGATTGGATATTCATATTAATTCACCTTAGTCAGTATTTTATAATAGATAAATGCAGTCGTCTCAACAGCAGCCTTACCTGACCCTGTTGCTGCGTGAGACGCAGTAAAGCGGAAATAAGTTACGACAGAATTGTTTTTTTAAAGAAACGATAATTGTTACGGCCGCTTTCCTTGGCGCAATACATGGTCAGGTCAGCGCATTGAATGAGCGTATCGACATCCAGCCCGTTATCGGGATAAATGCTGATCCCGATACTCATCGTAACGATGAGCTCGACTCCGCCGATAACATGAGGAACCGCCAGCGCAGCCAGAATTTTTTGTGCGGCATGCGCCGCATCTTGAGTATCTTCGACTTCGGCCAGCAGAATGACGAATTCGTCCCCTCCCTGCCGGCACACCGTATCGGAACTGCGCACGCTTCCGCGCAAGCGTTTCGCGACGGATTGCAATAATTCATCCCCTGCCGCATGGCCCAGTGTGTCGTTGACATGTTTAAAATGATCCAGATCGAGAAACATGACCGCCAGTTGTTTGCGCTGGCGTTGCGCGAGCGCCATTGCCTGTATCATCCTGTCGTTCAATAACACGCGATTGGGCAGATCGGTAAGCGCGTCATGTTGCGCCAGATGAGCCATATGCGCTCTGGCCAGTTCAATTTCTGCGGCGAGGGCTTGCGCTTCGACGGTCGCGACAGTCAGATGTTCGTTGGCCAGACGCAGTTGCAGTACGTAATGATCAAGCGCCTTTTTTTCCTTGCTCAAGGCTGTTTCGCTATCGCGTAACCCGGCTTGGGCAGACCGCAGTTCCTGCACAGTCTGCTCCAGAATTGCATTATAGTGCATGGATTGCCGGTGCAGCAGCCGGACCTCCAGCATATTATGGATACGCGCCAGCACTTCGGGCATGTCGAAAGGTTTACTGATAAAATCCTTGGCACCGATTTGCAATGCCCGCACTTTATGTTCTGGTTGGGCAGTAATGACCAGTACGGAGAGATAGCCATCCGGTTCGATCTCCCGCAAACGCTCCATGATTTCGAATCCGCTCATACCGGGCATCTGCAAGTCCAGCAAAATCAGATCGTAACGATGATTTCGATAGAGCTCGCATACGGTATCCGGCATAGTGGTTGATGTTACGGACACATATCCCGCTTTGTGCAGCATCCGTTCCAGAAGCAGGACATTGGTTGCCTTGTCGTCCACAATCAGAATATCAGCCTGCAATATATTCGCCGGACTGCAGAAATCCAATCTCATGCCGGCATTATTTGCATGAACGTATTTCAGCAAATTTCAGCGCAGCGTCCAGCGTGTCCAGAAACTCGTTCACCCTGATCGGCTTGGTGAGATAACGGAAAAATCCCGCTTCCAGACCGATTGCAATATCGCGGGGAATAGCATTGGCGCTGACTGCGATGACAGGAATATGCGCCGTTGCCGCATCCTCGCGCAATATTTTCAATGCCTCTATGCCGCTAATCCCGGGCAGATTGATATCCATCAAAATGACTTCGGGCTGGAAAGCGCGAGCCATTTCCACCCCCATTAGGCCGTTATCTGCATTAAGCAGCCTTATATCGCGTCTACGCGCGATCAATTGTTCTACCAGTTTCAAATTGGCCGGATTATCTTCGACATACAGTACGGTATGCACCGGAATTCCTTCATGGTTGCCCAGATCGGCGGCAGCAAGGGCGAGTGCGGCAATTTTGTCGGCAACGATTTGAACG
>JAJYPZ010000139.1 GCA_021794855.1 Pseudomonadota bacterium
GCTCGCGACCATTCCGTTCCGCTCCATCCTTGCCCATACCGGTCATTATCACGCCGATGGCGTTTTTACCTGCATATTTTGCCGTAGAACCAAACAATACGTCGACCGATGGACGATGCCGGTTTACCGGCTCTGTCTTATCCAGTTGCGTCATGTAATTGGCTCCGCTGCGCGCCAGCAGCAGATGCGAATGGCCCGGCGCAACAAACGCATGGCCCGGAAGTATACGCTCATTACCTTCCGCTTCCTTGACCGATATTTTGCACAGGCTGTTTAAACGGTTGGCAAAAGATTTAGTAAACCCTTCAGGCATGTGCTGGGTAATCAATATGCCCGGACTATCGGCCGGCATACGGATTAAAAATTCCTTGATCGCTTCGGTACCCCCGGTCGAGGCACCGATCACAATTAATTTTTCGCTGCTCAAAAGCGGATTCGCCATGGGCGGCAAGGTATCGGCAGCACCGTTCGTTGGCAAGACACGCCGGGTTAACTGCGCTTTTGCCGCAATACGAATTTTGTCGCTGATCAGTTGCGCATATTCAAGCATCCCGTTTTTTATCGATATTTTCGGCTTGGTGACGAAATCGACCGCACCGAGCTCCAAGGCTCGTAACGTAATTTCCGAGCCGCGCTCAGTGAGAGAAGATACCATGACTACTGGCATAGGACGCAGGCGCATCAGCCGCTCCAGAAAATCCAGCCCGTCCATTTTCGGCATTTCCACGTCCAGCGTCAGAACATCGGGATTGGTTGCCTTGATCATTTCCCGGGCAACGATAGGATCCGGAGCTACTCCTACTACAGTCATATCGGGCTGATCCGAAATGATTTCACTCATCAGACTGCGTATCAGTGCGGAATCATCAACAATCAATACTTTTATTTTCATTTGCACCTCGTTTTTGCCTGATGACGTTTATCGTCCGGTTACACTGCACTTATTTTAAGCCTGCTCGCATATTCTACTTCACGCTTTACCAGAGTATCATTGCGCAATTCTTTGATTTTACGCACCAAAACCTTCCCACTTTGCGGAAAAAAATACACTTTCCTTGGATAAATATCATTAAGGTCCTCGGCGACTATCGGTATACGATGAATGCGCAGATAATGCCGTACGAAATGCGCATTGCGCTCTCCGACATTAAGTTGGGTAAAACCCTTGAGGACATTGCCGCCGCCGAATACCTTGGCTTCCAGATTTTGACGGCTGGCACCGGCTTTAATCATGTCGTTGATCAGGATTTCCATGGCATAAGTACCGTAGCGCATCGAAGGGGATGCCGGGCTAGCGACATCGCCGACGCCCATATCCGGCAGCATGAAATGGTTCATGCCGCCTATTCCGCTCACCCTGTCTCTAATACAGGCCGAAACGCAAGAGCCAAGCACAGTAACGATGACCATGTTCTTGTCGGTATAATAATATTCGCCTGGCAACAATTTTGCCGCATCGCATTTAAACGCCGCATCGTAATAAATATTGGTTGCAAAGTGTTCTTCGGCCTTTCCCCAGCTCATTAATTATCTTTCAGCTCGATGACATTCTATGCAGCGTGAGAATTCAGCGAATATACGGTTTTACCGCGCAACGCAAACGTATCGGTAATATTGGTAAAATTTTCAGAATGCCCGGCAAACAACAAACCGTCGGGTTTCATTAACGGCGCAAAACGCTGCAAAATTTTCAACTGGGCAGCTTTATCGAAATAAATCATCACATTCCGGCAGAATATACTGTCGAACTGCCCCTGAAGCGACCAATTAGGCGCCAGCAAATTAAGCTGTTCAAAACTGACCATGTCGCGCAGTTCTTTCCTTACCCGTACCGAACCCTCATTAATACCGCTGCCTTTTAAAAAAAATTGTTTGATGCGCGGCATGGCCATTTTTTCCAGTCGCTCTATCGAATAAATTCCCAACGCTGCGGTTTCCAGCACATTAGTATCGATATCCGTGGCTATGATTCTGACCGGAGGATTCAAACTGGAAAATGCTTCGCACGCCGTCATCGCAATCGAATAGGGTTCCTCGCCGGTAGAACTCGCGGAACACCAAATCCGAATCGGGCCTGGCCGGTTCTTCAAAAAACTCGCCAGCACTGGAAAATGATGCGATTCCCGAAAAAAAGAAGTCAGGTTGGTGGTCAGCGCGTTGGTAAAAGCCTCCCATTCCGCGCTTGCCGGATTACGCTCCAGATGCTCCAGGTACCCGGCAAACGTTGTTACGCCGGTCGCCCGCAGACGGCGCGCCAGCCTGCCGTAAACCATATCCTGCTTATGTTCTGATAAGGCTATGCCGGCCCGTTGATGGATCATGGATCTTACCCGCGCAAAATCGCGTGCGGTAAAAATAAATTCCTTGGTGTTTACCGATGTTTTGACTGCCTCGACCATACCTGCCTGTCTTTCCGCGAGCGTTCCGAATTTTCTGCAAAATTTGTATTATTGATATCGTGAAAAGGCAAACATTGCGCAAACGGGAAAAAATCAAGTTTCTATCCCGCCATGCCGCCGCCTGCTGCCAGAACATCTATCACCCGATTTCCATCCGGCAGTACGCCAGCTACTATTAAAATTCGCTCCATTCTTCGCCGACACCTTCGATATCTCTGGAGCTTTTAGCAGCGCGATGTATCGCTTCCGGTTCGTTGGCCGACAAAATTTCCGGAGCCTGGCGATAGCTGTCGTGCCCGGTTTTAGCCAGTTTGAAAATACTCACAGCTTCTTCCAGAGCGACTGCCTGATCTTGCATGCTTTGAGCTGCGGCTGCCGCTTCTTCGACCAGCGCAGCATTTTGCTGCGTCATTTCGTCCATTTCCGAAATCGATTTATTGATATTGACTATGCCCGAATTTTGCTGGCTGGAAGCGGTATAAATAGAATCCAGCAAATCCGTGAACAAACCGACGATAGTCAGTATTTCTTCCATATTCTCACCGGCAGTCTCAACCAGACTGGATCCCGCCTTGACTTTATCCACCGAATGCGTAATCAGGGTTTTGATTTCCTTGGCTGCAGCAGAACTGCGTTGCGCCAGACTGCGCACTTCACCGGCAACTACGGCGAAGCCTCTGCCCTGCTCCCCGGCTCGCGCGGCCTCGACTGCTGCATTCAAAGCCAGAATATTGGTCTGAAAGGCAATTCCTTCGATCACGCTGATGATATCGACGATTTTCTTCGAACTGGTACTGATTTCAGCCATCGTGCTGACCACTTCAGTCATAGTCTGCCCGCCCGCTTCCGCAATCTCTCGTGTCGTTGCAGCGACTTTTTGAGCATGGTGCGCGCTTTCGGTATTCTGCTGAACGGTTACCGTCATTTCTGCCGTAGAAGCGGCTGTCATGGACAAGGAATGTGCCTGTAGTTCGGTGCGATTAGACAGATCCATATTGCCGGTAGCGATTTCTTCCGACGCCAGCGCAATGGCATGCGTACCGCTGCGTACCTGAGTAACGATAGCCAGCAGACTTTCGTTCATATCGCTCATGGCGCGCATCAGTATGCCTGCCTCATCGTTCGAAGTTACGACGATTTTCTGACTCAAATCGCCTTCTGCAATACGTCTGGCGACTTCCACCGCTTGCGCGAGGGGACGGGTGATCGCGGTGATCAGCCATTTCCCCATCAACCCGGCGACGACTATGCCGATAATTGTCAATATAAACGCCCATTGACGCAACATAACGTAACGATCTTGCGCCTGGTCATAATCTTTTTTGGCGGATGCCAGTTGCAATTTGGTCAGACCATCCAGTTGCTCCTCGACTACTTTGCTCCGTTCGTTCAGCGGTCCTTGCAGAATTTCAGCGGCCTGCTGATAATTGCGCGCCCCCAAAGCCGCAACGATCGGCTCTACACCTTGCGTACGCTGAAGCTGGCGGGCTGCCTTCACCTTGTCGAGCAAATCTCTTTCTTCCGGCTGCCATTGCATGGAATCAAGATTTGCTTGCAACTTGACACTTTGCTGCCTGAACCGATTGAGATCGGCAAGATATTGTTCGGTTTTACTATCCGAATCCGGAAACTGCGATAGTTTTCCTGCTACCGCAGTAGACAGCAAGGAATGTATCTGGCTCATGGTAGTGGCAAACCGGCCGATTTCTTTAACCTTGATCAAATTGTCTTTGTACAGATTCTGCACTGTATGGTTAGAGGAAGAAAGCATATAAATACCTAATACGCCACCGATCAACATCGATAAACTGAGATAAATGGTAACGAATATCAGTCTTGTTTTTATGCTTATATTTTGAAACATCGATCTACCCCTTTGCTTGTTTTTTCGGTCTGCAAACTTTTTTACCGGAATCTGTCGCAATAATTGCTGTAATACGGTTTTGCTGCGTTTAAAATTTTTCCCATGTATTTTGTTGCGTGGATGTGCTGCCTAATTTTTTAGCAGCAGGTTTTTCCAGCTTGCTCGGCATTGTTCGTGTTTCGGACTTGATATTGCGCAGCTTGATTACGGGTGCCGAATCCCTGTTGGTCTGCCCCTCTATCAGGCGAAATCGATATACGAGCTGCTCGAGATGACCGGCCTGATCCTGCATGGATTTGGCGGCGGCGGCGGCCTGTTCGACCAGCGCGGCATTTTGCTGCGTCGTTTCGTCCATCTGGCCGATAGCCC
>JAJYPZ010000140.1 GCA_021794855.1 Pseudomonadota bacterium
GATGGTGCTCGAAGTGCTGCCGGTATTGCCGCCGGAATTGCGCCCGCTGGTGCCGCTGGACGGCGGCCGGTTTGCGACTTCGGATCTGAACGATCTGTATCGCCGCGTCATCAACCGCAATAACCGTTTAAAACGTCTGCTGGAATTGAAAGCGCCGGAAATCATCGTGCGCAACGAGAAGCGCATGTTGCAGGAAGCGGTCGATTCGCTGCTCGACAACGGTCGTCGCGGTAAAGCCATGACCGGCGCCAACAAGCGTCCGCTGAAATCCCTCGCCGACATGATCAAGGGCAAAGGCGGTCGTTTCCGTCAAAACCTGCTCGGCAAGCGCGTCGATTATTCCGGCCGTTCCGTCATCGTGGTCGGTCCGCAGTTGCGTTTGCATCAGTGCGGTTTGCCGAAAAAGATGGCGCTGGAATTATTCAAGCCGTTCATCTTCCATAAACTGGAAGTGATGGGTCTGGCTACGACCATCAAAGCGGCGAAACGCATGGTCGAAACCGAGGAGCCGGTAGTCTGGGATATCCTCGAAGACGTGATCCGCGAACATCCGGTCATGCTCAACCGCGCGCCGACCTTGCACCGTCTGGGCATCCAGGCATTCGAGCCGACGCTGATCGAAGGCAAGGCGATCCAGTTGCACCCTCTGGTCTGCGCGGCATTTAACGCGGACTTCGACGGCGACCAGATGGCGGTCCACGTGCCGTTGTCGCTGGAAGCGCAAATGGAAGCGCGCACCCTGATGCTGGCATCCAACAATGTCCTGTCGCCTGCCAACGGCGAACCGATCATCGTGCCGTCGCAGGATATCGTGCTCGGCTTGTATTACATGACGCGCGAAAGAGTCAATGCGCTCGGCGAAGGCATGATGTTTGCCGACGTAAGCGAAGTGTCGCGCGCATACGAATCGCGTCAGGTCGAATTGAACGCCAAAGTGACAGTGCGTATCAAGGAAGCATATTTCGACGAGCAAGGCGAACGCGCCGAAAAAATAACGCGTTACGAAACGACCGTAGGCCGCGCTTTGCTGTCCGAAATACTGCCGGTGGGGCTGTCGTTTACCAATATCAACAAGATACTGAAGAAAAAAGAGATTTCCCGCCTGATCAACGTCAGCTTCCGCCGTTGCGGATTGCGCGAAACGGTATTGCTGGCGGACAAGCTGATGTATACCGGCTTCACCTACGCCACGCGCGGTGGTGTGTCGATCTGTGTCGACGATATGCTGGTGCCGGTACAAAAGCAGGAAATCATCAGCGCTTCGGAAAAAGAAGTGCAGGAGATCGAAGCTCAGTACATTTCCGGTCTGGTTACGCAAGGCGAACGCTACAACAAGGTCGTCGATATCTGGGGCCGCGCCGGCGATCAGGTGGCCAAAGCGATGATGACGCAGCTCGGCAGCGAGCCGGTCGTCACGCGCGACGGCGTAACGACTACGCAGGAATCGTTTAACGCCATTTACATGATGGCGGATTCGGGCGCGCGGGGTTCGGCTGCGCAAATCCGCCAGTTGGCGGGTATGCGCGGGTTGATGGCGAAACCGGATGGTTCCATCATCGAGACACCGATTACGGCGAACTTCCGCGAGGGGCTGAACGTTCTGCAATACTTTATTTCTACCCACGGCGCGCGTAAAGGTTTGGCCGATACCGCACTGAAAACCGCCAACTCGGGTTACCTGACGCGCAGACTGGTCGACGTCACCCAGGATCTGGTCGTGATCGAAGACGATTGCGGTACCCGCGAAGGCCTGGTATTAAAAGCCATGGTCGAAGGCGGCGAAGTGATCGAACCGTTGCGCGAGCGCGTCCTCGGTCGCGTTACCGCAATGGATGTGGTGCATCCCGAAACCGGCGAGACCGTCATCGAGGCCGGCGTACTGCTCGACGAGGCGCTGGCAGAACGCATCGAAGCGCTCGGTATCGACGAGATCAAGGTTAGAACTGCACTGACCTGCGATACGCGTTATGGTCTCTGCGCCAAATGCTACGGTCGCGATCTCGGTCGCGGCTATCTGGTGAATGTGGGCGAGGCGGTAGGCGTGATTGCTGCGCAATCCATCGGCGAACCGGGTACGCAGCTTACCATGCGTACTTTCCACATCGGTGGTGCGGCATCGCGTTCGGCGGCGGCCAGCCAGCTGGAATCGAAATCGGCCGGTACCGTGGCGTACAGCCCGGGCATGCGTTCGGTGACCAGCGCCAAAGGCGAATCGATTGCTATCGTACGCAGCGGCGAAATCATTATCATGAGCGACAATGGCCGCGAGCGCGAGCGTCATAAAGTACCTTACGGATCGACGCTGATGGTCAAGGACGGCGACAAGATTAAAGCCGGACAGGTCATGGCGATGTGGGATCCGCATACACGTCCTATCATCACCGAATACGCGGGCCGGGTCAGATTCGAGAACGTCGAGGAAGGCGTGACCGTCGCCAAGCAGATTGACGATGTGACCGGTTTGTCCACGCTGGTTGTGATCGATCCCAAGCGTCGCGTCGGCGTTGCTACCAAGGGTCTGCGTCCGCAGGTCAAGCTGCTCGACGAGCAGGGACACGAAATCAAGATGGCGGCTACCGATACTGCGGTCAATATTACTTTCCAGATCGGCTCCATCATCACGGTCAAGGACGGTCAGGAAGTGGGCGTAGGCGAAGTGTTGGCGCGTATTCCGCAGGAATCGTCGAAAACACGCGACATCACCGGTGGTCTGCCCCGGGTTGCCGAGCTGTTCGAAGCGCGTTCGCCTAAGGATGCCGGCGTATTGGCGCCTGTTACCGGTACGGTGTCGTTTGGCAAGGATACCAAGGGCAAGCAGCGTCTGGTCATTACCGACCTGGACGGCGTCGGTCACGAGTATCTGATCCCGAAAGAAAAGCATGTTACCGCGCATGACGGACAGGTCGTCAACAAAGGCGAGATGATCGTCGACGGCCCGGTAGATCCGCACGATATCCTGGCGCTGAAAGGCGTTGAGGCATTGTCCCGCTACATCACCGACGAAGTTCAGGATGTGTATCGTCTGCAAGGCGTCAAGATCAACGACAAGCATATCGAAGTCATCGTGCGCCAGATGTTGCGCCGCGTCAGTATCGTCGATGCCGGAGGCACCAAGTTTATTCAGGGCGAACAGGTCGAGCGTGCCGAATTGCTGATCGAAAATGAAAAAGTGGCGCTGGAAAATAAAGAACCCGCCATTTTCGATTACGTATTGCTCGGTATTACCAAGGCATCGTTGTCTACCGATTCGTTTATCTCTGCGGCATCGTTCCAGGAGACCACGCGAGTGCTGACTGAAGCGGCGATTATGGGTAAACGGGACGAGCTGCGCGGTCTGAAGGAAAACGTTATCGTCGGACGCCTGATTCCGGCCGGTACCGGTCTGGCTTATCACAATACCCGGCGCAAACAGAAGCTGGGTTTGGACATAGCGACGGAGTCGGATATTTTTGAGACGCCCGATATGATAGATAGCGAGCAGTCTGCTTGACACTGCAGCACTAAGCCTATAAAATCCATCGTCTTTTTTACCGACTTTGGATTTTGTCGGCAGAGGTTGAGCATTTTGTGTGACAAGCTGGGAACGGCGTGCCTCCACAGGCAGTCGTTATGCAGTTCTGCGAGGTCCGCTTTGGGCCGCGCGCAACAATTAAATTGAACATTGGAAATAAGCATGCCTACAATCAATCAGCTGGTGCGCAAGCCGCGTACCGCAAAGCGTGTAAAAAGCAAAGTGCCGGCTCTGGAGGCTTGTCCTCAAAAACGAGGCGTTTGTACGCGGGTTTACACCACGACACCTAAAAAACCGAACTCGGCGTTGCGGAAAGTCGCTCGTGTGCGTCTGACGAACGGTTTCGAGGTCAGCAGTTATATCGGTGGCGAAGGTCATAACCTGCAGGAGCACTCTGTGGTATTGATACGCGGTGGTCGCGTCAAGGATTTGCCGGGTGTTCGTTACCATACCGTGCGTGGCAGTCTGGATACGGCGGGTGTTAAAGACCGTAAGCAGAGCCGTTCCAAATATGGTGCCAAGCGCCCTAAAAAAGCCTGAGTCAGGTTTTAGCTATGGTGTGTCGGGTTGCTGGTGAAGCGACGCGCGCCGTTAACCAGCATTAAGCAGTATTTGAGAGGTAATTATGCCAAGACGTAGAGAAGTACCCAAGCGCGATATATTGCCGGACCCGAAATTCGGCAATCAGGACGTCGCAAAATTCGTAAACGTGCTGATGTCCAGCGGCAAAAAGTCGGTGGCGGAGCACATTATTTATGGTGCGTTCGCACAGATCAGCCAGAAAACCGGCAAGGATCCTGTCGAAGTGTTTACGCTCGCATTGAGCAACGTGCGTCCGATGGTGGAAGTCAAAAGCCGTCGCGTGGGCGGTGCAAACTATCAGGTGCCGGTTGAAGTGCGCCCGGCCCGGCGTTCGGCGTTAGCGATGCGCTGGTTGAAAGAATCCGCTCGCAAGCGCGGCGAAAAGTCTATGGGTATCCGTCTGGCAGGCGAATTGATGGATGCGGCGGAAGGTCGCGGCGGCGCAATGAAAAAGCGTGACGAAGTACACCGCATGGCTGAAGCCAATAAAGCGTTCTCGCATTTCCGTTTCTAATTTC
>JAJYPZ010000141.1 GCA_021794855.1 Pseudomonadota bacterium
ACCCAAATTTTGTTTTGCAAGTCGTCACCCTGTCCCTATGTCCCTAAACAGGATTAATGGTTGTGCAACTTCTCTTGTAGCCACACCTTGATAAGCGATTGGTAAGGTACATCACGGGAATTCGCAGCGGCTTTAATGGAATCCAGAAGATGCTGGGGTAGCCGCAACGAAATCGTTTTGGTTGTCGGTTTCAAATTAGGCAGCACAAGCTTTTGAGCTTTCGTCCAATCCAGATAATCCGTTGAATCCTCTTTATCCCAAAAGGCTTGTTCTTCTGCATCATTAGCAAATTTCGGAATCGGTTTAAGTTGCTTGTTCATAAATCGTGCGCTCCTTCTTGTGCATATCTCTGGCCGAAACCACCCGAATTTTCTCACCGGCATGACGTAGCGTAAAAGTGCTATGTAATGTACGCCCCTCGTCTGTCTTGCCTAATGCGTGAAAGCGCGACTCGCCTTGACTGTGTTTTATATCGGCAAGCAGCAAAAGTGGCTCATTGAAAAATATTTGCTCCGCTTCGGCCATTGAAACACCGTGTTTTTCGTTTTGACGGGTATTTCCTTCACCCCAGTCAAAACCGGAAATTTTGGTCAGATCAGTCATATCTGTATATTATGGAAACATACAATAAAAAGCAAGAATCCCACCAAAAATCAAAAAAAAATCGTTATAAATTCAGGTCACGCAGGGCTGCTTTTTTGCTGCAAATACACATTGCCTAGACTTGGAACTCTGACTTATCAAGACAACTAAATCAAGGGCTGGTTTTTTAGTTGGGAATGATTTGTTGTCAAGTCGGCCGCGGAATAAATGCACGGCGATATTCTGGGCGTTTTATGCCGCGAAAGCCACTTTACTCCTGAGCGTCATATACTGCCTGCCTTTCCATAAATGTGTTGGTACATTTTGAGAGAATTTAAGCGAAATATAGTATGTACCAACAAATGTACCAACAGCCATTACGGGATTCAACGATATAGCATAGAACGGCTTGAGAAAGAAAAAAGCCCGTACACCTTGATTTTACTCGGTTTTACGGGCTTAGTGAGACGAGCTGAGATGGGTTGAACAGTTTCTGGTGGAGGTAAGCGGGATCGAACCGCTGACCTCTTGCATGCCATGCAAGCGCTCTCCCAGCTGAGCTATACCCCCGAAAGGTCAAGATTATAAGGAAGCGCTTCGATCTTGTAAACACTAATATAAAATCAAAACTCAATGCCGTTTTTATTTTACGGCAAAATCGAGCCGCCCATGGAAACGGAAAAACTGAATTTTGAAATTTCGCGTTTGAATACACAGGTTTTTATAAGCCGAATTCCGCGTTACATCTCGTTACAATTTAATCAAGCCCTGAAATATTTCCTTACTGTCCATTTCATAATATGTCGATGAATGGCGGCTACGCGAATTCGATTTCGCAAGTCCGTTTTTTCCCGGCGGTTCGAGCCGTACCAAAAAAGAAAGAGCAAATATGCGCAATTGGGGATTGGGCCTGATCTGGCTGTTGTCGACCGGTCTGGCTCAGGCGACGGCTATGGGCGAAGCCGACGCTTGGCATTTGCTGACGCGCACCGGGTTCGCACCCGATCCGCAGGAGTTGGCGAGTTATGCGGGACTGAGCCGCACAGCGGCGGTAGATCGCCTGTTAGCGGGCGCTACACAGCACGCAGTAACCGCCGTCCCGGCCGATCTTGCCGTCTACACGCCGCAACCGGAACATTTCAAGGATCTGAGCCCGGACGAAAAAAAACAGTTTCGTCAACGACAAGCCCGGCTCAATCTGGAATTGGAGGCGTGGTGGTTCGAAGAAATGGTCGCGACGCCTGCGCCGCTGACCGAGCACATGACGATGTTCTGGCATAATCACTTCGTATCCAGCTCGCAAAAGGTCAAACCGGCGCAGCTCATGCTCAGGCAAAACGAGCTGCTGCGCCGCTATGCGCTGGGTAATTTCGGCGACATGCTGCATGCGGTGGCCAAAGATCCGGCCATGATTTTATATCTGGATACCCAGCAGGATCGCAAAGCGCAGCCGAATGAGAACTTTGCCCGCGAAGTCATGGAATTATTCACTTTGGGTATCGGTCATTATTCCGAACAGGATGTAAAAGAAGCCGCTCGCGCTTACACCGGCTGGAGCGTGGATCGCACAACCGGCACTTTTATAAATCGTCCCGCCCAGCATGACAACGGGATAAAAACCGTGTTAGGCCGGAGCGGCAATTTTAACGGTGACGACGTGCTGAATATTCTGCTCGCACAGCCTGCCGCCGCGGAATGGATTACACGGAAATTGTGGCGCGAATTCATTTCGACCGACCCCGACCCGCACACTATCGCGCGCGATGCGGCTATTTTTCGCCAGCGCTACGAAATCCGGCCTTTACTTCGAGCACTACTGCTGAGCGATGCATTCTGGTCCGCGAAAAATCGGGGCAATCTGGTCAAGTCCCCGGTCGACCTGATTATCGGCAGCGTGCGCCAGCTGCAAATTCACCCCGATCCGCGCGCGCTGGCGATTGCATCGCGCCAGCTCGGTCAAAATGTATTCGCGCCACCTAACGTCAAAGGCTGGCCGGGCGACGACGCCTGGATCAATAGCACTACCCTGCTTTTGCGCAAACAGTTCCTCGATCGGATTACGCGTGGTCAGGAAATGCCCATTCCCCAAAAACTGCTGCCGACCGACGCGCAGGAAGATACGATGAGTTTTACCTGCGACCCGCAGGCTTGGCTCTCACGATTAACCCCCGGATCCGCCGAACAACGTCGATCCGTGCAAACCGAACTGCTTGCCGTCGCACCGGTTAATACGATTTCTCCCGCCCTGCCGGCAGCAGAGTATCTGCACGATTTGCTGCTCGATCCGGCCTACCAACTCAAATAGGAGTGCGCTGTCATGTTACGTCGAGATTTTCTTAAAGCCTTGGGATATATCCCGCTCCTGACCGGCATGCCCGAGCTTGCCATCGCAGGCACTGCCGGTTACCAATATCAAAATCTGTTGATACTGGTCGAATTCAAAGGCGGCAATGACGGATTAAATACGGTCATTCCTTACGCCGACGATAATTACTACCGACTGCGTCCGCGCATAGCCCTTGCTCGCGACCAGATTCTGCAACTGGACGAGCACACCGGCTTGCATCCATCGCTGCAAGCCATGTTGCCTTTATGGCAGGCTGGAGAAGTGGCTATCGTACAGGGTGTCGGCTATCCGGACCCGAACCTGTCGCATTTTCGCTCGATCGAAATCTGGGATACCGCTTCCGCCAGCAATGAATATCTGAATAAAGGCTGGTTAAGCCAGACTTTCTCTCAATTCCCTCCGCCCGCCCGCTTTGCCGCCGAAGGCGTCAGCTTGGGCTCGGAAGATCTGGGTCCGCTGGCAGGCGGGGCACGCGCCATCGTTCTGAATAATGCCGACCAGTTTACCCGTATCGCAAAACTTGCCGACGATCCCGCCCTGCACACCGGCAATGCCTCGCTCGATCGCATACTCGGCATAGAGAGCGACATCCGGCATGCTGCCAGCCGTATCGACGGACGTTATAGCTTCCGCACCGAATTTCCTGCAACACCTTTCGGCAATACACTGCACACGGCAGCCGAAGTCATCGCCAACCGCTCCGGCGTCGCCGTAGTCCGCATCAGCTTGAACGGCTTCGATACCCATGCCAATCAACCGGCGACGCAAGCGCATTTGCTCAAGCAATTTGCCGACGGCATGGCAGCACTCAAATCCGCGTTGACAGAACTCGATCGCTGGAATAGCAGCCTGATCATGACTTATTCGGAATTCGGTCGCCGACCGCAGGATAATGACGGCAATGGTACCGATCACGGCACAGCCGCAGCGCATTTTGTCATGGGCGGCCGGGTTCGGGGCGGCTTGTACGGCCAAGCGCCCGGCCTCGATCAACTAGAGAACGGCAATCTGGTTCATACCGTCGATTTCCGCAGCCTGTATCTTGCGGCGGCCGAAAAATGGTGGCGATTACCGGCAAAAAAACTCATGGGCGGCCATTTCAACAGTCTGAATATTATTCGAACCTGATTATAATCAGCCGGGATAACACATCCGGAATTCGCCAGCGATCACGTGCAGGCGAACCTGTTTTATCGAACGATAAATACAAATAATTCACTATAAATCATAATGTTAATTATAATTTAATATAATTGATACACAGCCTTAATGTCAGCGTCACGTAAGGTACTTATGCTTGCTTTTTTTCCACAAGGAAATTGCAAATGTATAAAACCATCCGCTGTCGTGTCCGATTTCCAGCTTGCTTCAAACTCAGCAAACTCACGTTTGCCGTATCAGCACTGATATTGATCTTGTCGCAAAATGCGAAAGCCGATCAACCCGTCAATCTCGGCACCGTCACTGGCAATGCGCAAAACGCTTCCTCCACTCCGCAAATGTTCGGCACGCCTACGGATGTAAACGTGGAGCAAATTCCGCCGCAGCAGAAACGTAATGTCCAGTTGTTCAATCCCGACGCCACGCAGGCGGAAACGGAAATCACCACCGGGGAAATGAGTTCGCTGACGCCCAGTTCTTCCTTCACCCAGGGTCTGGCCAATTTACCTAACGTCGTC
>JAJYPZ010000142.1 GCA_021794855.1 Pseudomonadota bacterium
GTATCTCCCGCCGTAACCGCGGGAACGGCCAATAATCGTTCATCTTCCGTTCCCGGTCAATCTTTCCCGGCAGCGAAAACGCGACGTCAAACGCAGCCCGAAAACGAGATGGCCGCTCCATCTGCGAAAACCAGCGTCACGGATCGCGCTTCCGGTTCGGAAAATGCAACAGGTCCGCAAACCATCGGCCCGATTAAACATGGAGAAAATCTCTCCGAAATTGCCGAACGGACTAAACCCGAAGGTATCCGTCTGGAACAAATGCTGGTAGGTTTGTACCGTCATAACGAAAAAGCGTTTGACGGCAATATGAACCGTCTGAAGACCGGTCAGATACTGACTGTGCCGACTAAAGCCGAAGTCGCGTCCATCAGCGAAAAGGACGCGGTGCAGGAAGTTCAGTTGCAAGCAGCCGATTGGCATAGCTATAGGCAAAAATTGGCCGGAGAAGTGGCTGCGGCGCCAAGCGCTGCTGAAAAACCCTCTCAGGCCGGGGGTAAAATTACGTCTGCGGTGGAGGATAAGGCCGCACTGCCTCGAACTGGCCAGGATGTGCTGAAACTGTCCAAAGGCGAGATACCTGCAAACAGCAATAAGCTTACCGGCGTCAAATCCGCTGCCGCTAACGCTGCCATGCAAAAACAGATGGCCCAGGACGACGCCGAAGCGCGGAACAAGGCTTTGGCCGAAGCCCGGGATCGTGCTGCCGCACTGGAAAAAAACAATCAGGCCATGCAAAAACTGCTGGCGCTTAAAAATCAGTCTTTGGCCGAGGCGCAAAAAAATCAGGTTAAACCTGTTCCCCCTGCCGCCGCCAAACCGCCGGTCACCCCGCTAAAGCCAGCCGTCAAGCCGGTTACAGTTCAGCCTCCGTCAGGAAAGTGGTATGACGCGCTGAATCCTTTGTATGTCGGCGCAGGTGCAGTCATCCTATTGCTGCTGGCGTTGTTCGGTTTCATGAACAAAAGCCGGAATCGGCGTCAGGGTTTATCGAAATTCGAAAATAGCATTCTGACCAATGTGGATCACAAACCTAATACCGTGTACGGTGCACAGGGCGGCGCATCGGTAAACACCAGCAATAATACGTCTTTTCTCACCGATTTCAGTCAATCCGGATTGGGTACGCTGGATACGCACGAAGTCGATCCGATCGCGGAAGCCGAAGTCTATATGGCTTACGGTCGCGATGAGCAGGCGGAAGAGATTTTAAAAGAGGCGATGGCTAAAGATCCAGCACGTCACGAAATCAAATTGAAACTGCTGGAAATTTATGCGGCACGAAATAATTTGCCCGCATTCGAGTCGATTGCTACCGAATTATATGCAGCGTTGAATGGCGAAAATACTCCAGTGTGGGAAAAGGCGGCGGAATTAGGGCGTAAACTAGATCCTAAAAATCCTTTGTACGGCGGCGAAGCCAGCATCAGTCCACTACCGGCTCATATTCTTCAATCGGAAGAAAGCTCTGCTACCGAACTCGACAACAATCCGGAAACGATAGAAATGCCCGAAGCGCATGAACAGGGCGCGACTACGGCTGAAGAGCATTACGAGAGGCCCGCTGCTACGGCTATGGACTTCCCCATGGCAATGGATTTCGATCTGGAAATGACGCCGGTGAATAGCGCCGGCGCCGATGCGGATTTGCACGATCAGAACGAAATCGATGCCAGCGCCGATAATTATTTCGGCCGTCAACTGGACGCCGAAAAAATGCCTGAAACGACGGAAACCGATAAAGGTATGGAGTTTACTTCAGCGCAAGATGACGAGATTCCTGGATATTTTTCCGGCAATTCAGAACCTGAACAGTCTGTACATGACGTGTCTGCGACACCGTCTGTCGAAACCCCGTCAGTTCCGGTGGCAGGGGAAGATGCTGCGTACGACGAGCATAAGCTGAGTTTCGATTTCGATTTCGAAGACAGTCATGCTCTCCCGTCGGCGGATACAGAAAATCCTGAGCATCCAGCGCCTGTTTTTGAGTCGGAGGAAGGGCCGATTACTCTGGATTTTTCCGGGATAGATCTGAATCTCGATTCGCCTGCCGCAGAGGAAGCCGTAATGAGCGAAGCCGAGCAGGAAGTTAAAACCAAGTTTGAATTGGCACAGGTTTATCAGGAAATGGGCGATCATGAAAATGCGCGCGAAATTTTGCAGGAAGTCATTGCTGAGGGCAATTCTCAGCAGCAAGCCAGCGCGCAGGAATTATTACAAAAACTCGGTTAATGGAAAAAGCCGAAAACAGGGGCGAAATATGTCATCCAGCCACAGCAGTCGTGCTGTGGCTGTTTTTTATGGCCGCTGCATCGTCTGATGCTGTATCGGGCTTGATAGTACTGACTATAATCGTATTGCCGGGAATAATGTCGGGCGGTTTGCCGTATTTCACCCGCTATGTCCGGCGCAGCCGATGGCTATTGCTGACAATGCTGCTGGTGCATTCGTACAGTTTGCCGGGAGCGCCCGTCATGGCCGGGTTGGGATCATTTAGCCCGAGTCAGCCCGGTTTGTATGGCGCCCTGACGCAAATATGGCGTTTGCTGCTGATTTTGGCGTCGCTGTCGGTATTGATGACGCATTTAACCCGTGCGTCCTTGTTGACCGGGCTGTACCGGCTGTTTATCCCCTTGCGCGGACTGGGTATAGAACCTGAACGACTGGCGGTGCGCATCTGGCTGACCCTCGATTATGCCGAAAGTTTTCTGAATGACGGGAGGCATCTGAATTTTCGGCAACGGCTAGGGCAAATGTTCAGTATGCCTGAACTTGACGCCGCACAGATGCAACCTTTGGTATTGACTGAGCAAACATTCGGTCGGATCGATATTATGTGTATTTTAGCTGCGATATGTGCGGAATTATGGCTGAAGAATTGGTAAACCGGATTGCTCTGGGTATCGAATACAACGGCAGCCAGTTTTGCGGATGGCAGCGACAGCCTCAGCGATGCAGCGTACAGGATGCGCTGGAGCAGGCGCTCAGCAGATTGACCGGTAATCCGGTCGCGGTAGTGGCGGCTGGGCGTACCGATGCAGGGGTGCACGCGACAGGACAGGTCGTCCATTTTGAAACGGCGGCACAATGGCCATTAACGGCTTGGGTTCGAGGTGTCAATGCCTTCCTGCCGGACAGAGTGTCCGTATTGTGGGCGCAACCGGTAAGCAGGGATTTTCATGCCCGTTTCAGTGCCGTATCGCGCAGTTATCGCTATATATTGCTTAACCGGCCAGTTCGCCCCGCCTTAAAAACCGGCATGGCCGGATGGTATCATAAGCCTCTGGATACAACGATCATGCAGCAGGCGGCCGATTATCTGCTCGGCAAACATGATTTCAGCTCGTTTCGGGCAGCGGAATGCCAGGCAAATTCACCGGTACGGATAATGCACCGCCTACGAGTTGAAAGAATGGATGAGGAAATTGTGTTCGAACTGACGGCGAATGCTTTTTTGCAGCATATGGTAAGAAATATAGTCGGCGCGCTGGTTTACGTCGGCGCCGGAAAGCAATCGCCGAATTGGATCGGCGACCTGTTGCAACAATGCGACAGAACGCGTGCCGCTCCTACTTTTTCCGCCGACGGCTTGTATCTGTGCCATGTGGCTTATGACGAAGCGTGGGGCTTGCCCCATCCCGATAGCCGGGAAACCGGGATTGCGGGCGCGGTATCGCGTGGATCGCAGGCCGCAGGCGAGAGGACTGTTTTTTATCCGGGAGCGTCGGCGTGACCAGAACGCGTGTGAAAATTTGCGGCCTGACTCAGGCAGAGGATGCATTGCATGCGGCATTTGCCGGTGCGGATGCGCTCGGTCTGGTATTTTATCCACCGAGTGCGCGTTATGTCGAACCGGCGCTGGCCCGGAAAATTGCAGACGGCTTGCCGGCATTCGTCAGCACGGTTGCGCTGTTCGTCGATGCCGAGGCGGAATTTGTGCGGGCGCACATCGAGCAGATGCGGCCTGATTTATTGCAATTTCACGGCGATGAAACGGCAGAATATTGCCGCCGGTTTGGCCTGCCTTATATTAAAGCGGTGCGTGTGCAGGCAGGGCTGGATTTGATACAATACGCAGCCCGGTTTCCGGATGCACGGGGTTTGCTGCTGGATACGTACGTGACCGGGGAGGCCGGAGGCACCGGCAAGATTTTCGACTGGAGTATGATACCTTCATCGTTGCCTTTGCCCTTGATCCTGTCGGGCGGTCTGAATTCCGAGAATGTGACGGGTGCCATTGCACAAACCCGTCCCTGGGCTGTGGACGTATCCAGCGGAGTCGAGAGCGCAAAAGGCATTAAAGACGCGACTATGGTCGAGCAATTTATTTCAGAGGTGAATAATGCGAGCAGGTGAACTTCCGGACGAACGCGGACACTTCGGTCCTTACGGCGGGGTTTTTGTGGCGGAAACCTTGATGGCGGCGCTGGCCGAATTACGCGAAGAATACGAGACTGCGCGCAAAGACCCCGACTTCGTGGCGGAGTTTCACTACGAACTCAAGCATTATGTCGGTCGCCCCAGTCCGGTTTATCATGCCAGGCACTGGTCGGAACGATTGGGCGGGGCGCAGATCTATCTCAAGCGCGAAGACCTGAAT
>JAJYPZ010000143.1 GCA_021794855.1 Pseudomonadota bacterium
GTATAAATGTGAAACAGGTCGTGCTGCATTTGCCCGACTATGCGGCCGAACGCGGGTATGTATCGGCCGAGTACGCCGTAACCGTTCATGTTACGTAAAGTTCGGGATACGGCAAGCGGCGAACGCAGGATTTCCATGAATCTCGCCCGGTTAACCGGATCGCGCCGAAATGCGGCATCGATACGACGGCGGGCGCGCCATAGGGCGCGTATAGTGGACGCGCTCATTCCTGATAACCCCGGATTTCGTTGCAGCAGAAGAAAACTTTCCAGTATGGACGCGGGTTCTCGTTCAAACAAGTCATCGTCCGCCGCCTTGAGTAGATTGTCGCGGATCTGGAACCGTTCATTCAGCGATACGATAGGAAGACGATGATTGCCGAATATCCGGGCCCGCAAGGTCGGCAGCAATATGTCCCGCATTTGCGCAACAATTTTTACGCTCCGGTAATATCGCTGCATGAGAATTTCACTGGCGCGGCGCGTTGCGCTATTGGCGATGCCGTAATGTTCCGCCAGATTGCTCTGATAATCGAACAGCAGCCGATCTTCGCGACGACCCGCCAGATAATGCAGGCTTGCGCGCAAATCGAAGAGGAAATGCTCGAGGCGCTGTATCTGGCGCATTTCGGCCGGATCGAGAAACCCGGCATTGACCAGATCGCGCCAGTTTTTGCCGATAGACGCTGCGCGCGCCAGCCAGCGCAGATTGTGCAGGTCGCGCAAGCCGCCGGGGCTTTCCTTGATGTTGGGTTCCAGTCGGTAGGCGCTGTCGTTGAATCGCCCGTGACGTTGATCCTGTTCGGACAGCTTGCCCTCGAAAAAGCTGCGTTGGTCTAGTTGTTCGGTGAAGCGTAACTGAAACTCCCGATATAATTCGGTATTGCCAATCAGCGCGCGCGATTCGAGCAGATTGGTTGCAACTGTTATGTCGCTGGAGGCTTCGGACAGGCATTCCTCGATGGTACGGACGCTATGGCCGACTTCCAGGCCGCAGTCCCAGAGCAGGCTTACCAGTTCTTCTATCGCAGCTTGTTCGTGAGTTTCGGCAGGATGAGCCAGTAAAATGAGAAGATCGATATCGGAATAGGGAAACAGTTCTTTGCGGCCGTAACCTCCTGCGGCTGCCAGCACAGCGCTGTCCGGGAAATTGAGCGCCTGCCAGATGGAACAGAGCAGATTGTCGGTAAGTAGCGTATTGCGTTGCAGTATCGTCCGTATCGATGCGCCATGTTGAAAAGCTTGTTTGATTGCTTGACGTTCGTCGCGCAAAAAGCTGCGCCACCGATCCACTTCGATGCGATCGGTGTGGCCGGGGGCGGATTCAGCTTGCGTTTCCATTAACAAACGGGGGAGGGGGGGGAGTACCGGAAGACAGGGTCATGATTTCAAAACCGGTATCGGTGACCAGGACCGTATGTTCCCACTGCGCGGATAAACTGCGGTCTTTGGTGACGATAGTCCAGCCGTCGCCGAGCTGTCGTATATCGCGACGACCGGCATTAATCATCGGTTCTATGGTGAAAATCATGCCGCTTTCCAGCTTGACGCCGGTACCGGCGCGTCCGTAATGCAGGACTTGCGGTTCCTCGTGGAAATTGCGGCCTATTCCGTGGCCGCAAAATTCGCGTACTACGCTGTAGCCTTGGGCTTCCGCAAATTTCTGGATGGCTTGACCGATATCTCCGAGCAGCGCTCCCGGCCGAACCAGCTTGATGCCGTGCCACATCGCCAGATAGGTGATTTCGCATAACCGTTTGGCATGCGGCGCTACAGTGCCGACATAAAACATCCGGCTGGTGTCGCCGTGCCAGCCATTTTTTATGACGGTGACGTCGATGTTGACGATGTCGCCGTTTTTAAGCTGTTTATCGCCAGGAACGCCATGACAGATTTGCTGGTTCACCGAAGTGCAGATAGAACGGGGGTAGGGCGTGTGACCAGGCGGCGCATAATTGAGCGGGGCAGGAATGGTGTGCTGAACTTCGACCATGTAATCGTGACATAGTTTGTCGAGTTCGCCAGTCGTTATGCCCGGCTGCACAAAGGGTGTGATATAGTCGAGCAGTTCCGCCGCAAGACGGCCGGCTACCCGCATTTTTTCTATATCTTCGGACGATTTTAAACTGATGGACATAAGGTATGGGAATGCTGAGTGACAGTAAGCGCTGAATGACAGGTAAAGTGTAGCAGGAAAGTTGACATTCAGCCCGGATAACCATGCAATTTAAGCTTATCCAGCAAGCTTGCGGTTTCAAATATAGGTAAACCCATTACACCCGAATAACTTCCGACAAGATGTTCGACGAATATCGCTCCCCGGCCCTGGATCGCATAAGCGCCCGCTTTGTCTAACGGTTCGCCGCTGTTCGCATAACATTCGATTTCTTCCATTGTCAGCGATTTAAACGTGACGCTGGATTTGCACGTCATATGCTGGAGATATTCGCGATAAACTATCGCTACGGTAGTCATGATTTCATGCGTGCGGCCCGACAGCTGCGTCAGCATTTTAACGGTATTTTCCTTGGTTTTGGGTTTGCCGAAAATTTCGCCGTCCAGCGTTATGCTGGTATCGGCGCCCAGTACCGGATATTGCGGGAGTCGGCGCTGAATTACCCGTTGCCAGCCCAACTGGGCTTTTTCGGTCGCAATACGCTGTACGTGATCGCAGGGCGACTCGCCTTCCAGCGGAGTCTCATCCAGATCTTGTCTGTCGGTCGAATCTCGCAAGAGCAAAACTTCATAGCGGATACCCATTTGAGTTAATAATTCGCGCCGACGGGGCGAACGCGAGGCCAGATAAATGCGGGAAGGGAATTTATTCACGATGATAGGGATGATTCTGAGTCACGCTCCAGGCACGGTAAAGCTGTTCCGCCAGTAACACCCGCACTAATCCGTGCGGCAGCGTAAGACGGGACAGCGAAAATATTTTATCGCCGCGGCTTTTAATATTGTCGTGCAAACCGTCGGCTCCGCCTATGATAAAACAAATATTACGACCTGTCCCTAAAGTCTTTCGTAAGTGCTCTGCCACACCCAGCGTCGTGAGCGGTTCTCCGCGCTCATCCAGCGCCCAGATCTCGGAATCCGGAGGGATGCTGGCTAAAATTCGGTCGCATTCCCGGCTTTTTATCTGGTCGACCGTTTTGCTGCCGGATCGTTTTTCGGATTTTAATTCAATTAGATGCAGCGAAGTTTCTTTCGGCATGCGTTTCGCGTACTCGGCATATCCGGCATTAATCCAGTCGGGCATTTTTTGTCCGATGGCAATGATATACAGCTTCATAAAGCTCCGGCAAACATCAGGTTTCGCTTTGACGGCGGCTGCGCTGGTCGGCGGCAGCACTCCACAGGGCTTCGAGATTATAATACTGGCGTACGGCAGGCTGCATGACATGAACTATAACGGAACCCAGATCGAGCAAGACCCATTCGCCGGACGCCATACCTTCTATGCCCTGGTCTGGTATCGATTGCTGCTTGAGTTTTTCCTGGACGTTGTGGGCAATCGCTTTCGTCTGGCGAGTCGATTCGGCGCTGGCGATCACCATGCGTTCGAACAGGGAGCTTTGAGCGGAAACATCCAGGACGGTAATATCCTGTCCTTTTATATCTTCGATAGCTTCGATAACGGCGGCGACGATTTGATCTGTATTCATGGCATTTCCGGTAAATAAAGTTGAAAGGTGGAGATATAATCCAGCACGGTATCGGGAATCAGATACCGCGGATTGCGGCCGGCGTGTAGCGTTTCGCGGATATAGGTGGCGGAAATATCCAGTGCGGTTATCGGTCTGGTCACTATCAGTCCTGCCGCGCAATGCGGCAAGTCCTGCGGGTTGGCCATGCGGGTTTCGATTTCGTCGCGGAGGATTTCTGGCATGGCGTCTTTCCAGGTGCTTTGCGGAAAGCCGGGCCGATGCGCGATGACGATGTGGGCAAAGACGAACAGCTCCTGCCAGCGATGCCAGCTCGACAAGCTCAGAAAAGCATCTGCCCCCAGCAGCAGGCACAGCGATTGGCGCTCGCCCAATTCCGTTCTTAAAGAATGCAGGGTGTCGACGGTATAGGATAAATGCGGCAGCAATACTTCGCGCTCGTCGACCACGAAATGGGGATTATTTGCCGTCGCGAGGCGAACCATCGCCAGCCGGTGGGCAGCGTCGGTGCGCGGACGGGTGCGATGCGGAGGCATGCCGGTAGGGATAAAGCGCACATGCTCGAGCGCCAGCGATTCGGCCATTTCTTCGGCTAGCCGCAGATGGCCGAAGTGGATGGGATCGAAGGTGCCACCGAAAATGCCTATGGGATTCGACAGGCGTGGTTCAGCCACGCACGTGCCCATCACCCAGCACTATCCATTTTTGCGAGGTCAGGCCTTCCAGCCCTACCGGGCCGCGAGCATGGATTTTGTCTGTGGAAATACCGATTTCTGCGCCCAGACCGTATTCGAAGCCGTCGGCAAAGCGGGTCGAGGCGTTGACCATGACGCTGCTCGAATCGACTTCGCGCAGGAAACGGCGGGCGCGGCTGTAATCTTCCGTGACGATGGTGTCGGTATGTTGCGAGCCGTAACGCTGAATGTGGTCCATC
>JAJYPZ010000144.1 GCA_021794855.1 Pseudomonadota bacterium
CGAATTGCCGGTGCACAATACCAGTACTGTTTTTTTAGGCATGCTGAAATTCCTGAAGCGTCAGGATGAGTTCCCGAATCGATATATTCGATTATACAGATATATAGGATTACTTCAAGTGGGTTTAACCCGTAAGATAAACTAATCGCAGCAACGCATGGGACGATTTTCCATAGTCAGCAATCGTTCAGTATCCTGTACGCACAGGGGATTGGAAAGCCATACCGGACCAAGTAATTCAAGCACCGCCGAGCACCATGCCGGCATCAGCGGACTCAAACGATAATATATCCAGGTACCCGAGCGGCGTATCGACAGGATATTGGTATCGCGCAATACGCTTAAATGTCGCGACACCTTGGGCTGGTTAATATCCAGCGCTACGTGCAGTTCGCAGACGCATAATTCGCCGTGCGTTGCGAGCAGCGCCAGAATGCGCCGTCGGGTTTCATCGGCCATGGCATCGAAAAATTCGGCTTCGGTTATCACGATACTCCGTTTTCAAATTTCGCCAGGTACAGCTCATAATGGCGTTTAAACACATTTTCCAGTTCATCTATGACTTCTTCCACCGCGACCCCATGAATGACATGTCGCGTCATCTGCGTCGAAGTATCGTTCAGCAATTTCCCCGGTTCCAGCATGGGATACGTTGCGCGCAAACGTTTTACTGCCTTGATCACGCTTTCCTGCTGTGGCCGTGGTATCTCCATCGGAGCAACGATTTCGTTGCTTGTCGCGGCTGGCGAACGCCCCGCCAGAAATTCGACAAAATCCATGGCGGTCTGTTGATGCGCCGTATCAAGTCGGCGAAAATGGCTTAAAAGATTTTTTTCAGTGGGGCTCATCGTTCGCACTGACTACATTGAGGTTGAATACAGGCATTTTGTGCCGTTCCGTCATCAAATCGAGCGCCGTTACCAGCGCCAGCGAAATTTCCGCCGCCGTTTGCTGACCGACAGTCCAGTTTTTGCGCGCTTCAGCAAGAATATCGGTAATATTATCGGGTAAAGGCCGGTTATCTTCCATCATCATATCTTCGATCATTCCGGGTTTCAATTCCGGGCGAAACAGCATCCCGTAACTGAGATCGTCAGGCCGTACAGCCAGCCAGTCCCCATTATCGTCCACAACTATCGGCTCCATTCCGGCCGGAAGTTTTGCGCTGCCGTTATACATGATCAGCATTTTTTTTCCATCGACGGCTTTTGCCAGCAGATCATCGCTACCGGCGGCGGTTTTGTGGCAGGTTGTCCAGTACGCATTGAAATACGGTTCATCGCTGACCTCGCCACCGGCATGTTGCACCAGCAGTAAAGCCCCGAAACCGATACCGACTATAGGACGGCGCATTTTTTTAAAATTACCGATCAGGCGTAATTCCTGTTCAACCCACGGGCAGGCCTCCTCGTCGTTTACAGGAAACGCCCCGCCGAGCAGCCATAGCGCATCGTGCTGCGTAGCGGTCGCGGGCAAATCGGCTCCTAAAAAGGGCCGCTGGTACTGAAAGCCGATATTACGTGACTCCAGCTGTTTTTCGATCATTCCTAAAAATTCCGAATAGGAATGCTGTATTAACATAAATCGTTTCATGATGTTTCAATACCTGTATTCAAATTTGCTTTTTTGTTGACGAATTATTTATTTCCGTATCGCTATGTTCGGACTGCAGCTATCTGTTTACGCGCCTCAATCTGGGCAACAAAACAGTGTGAACTTCGATTGCCGCAAACTTTCTGCTATATTAGTGAACCTTGATTACCCGGCTACGGTGTAGAATGACAAGGGTTGCCTATCGACCGGTTGCTTACGATAAAAATAATAAGGATGATATATTCAAACATATTTGGCGTAATGAAGATAGGTACTTATTTATGAGCGAAGCTTGGAAAAATCTCGATCTGGAAGGCGAAGGACTACAAAGCGCTAATCTAAAGCTAGTTCAAAAGATGAAGAAACGAAAGCAAGCATATGTTTTATTAGCTGCATTTCCGCTTGGCCTGCATCGAGATTACCTGAACAACCCTTGGGGTGCCTGGATATACAGAATCGGGACTGCATTATCCGTGACATGCTTTCTGCTCGGTTTTCGCATTGCATCGTATATCCTGATGACTTTCATGGCCGCATTTGCGCTATACGATATCCGCTGGATAGAAGATACCGTGGCCGCCATCAACAAAAGCTTGCGCATACAGGCGTATAAAAATAAAAACGCGCCCGGCATGCCGTCGAATTTTCGTGGCCGTTATACCGATGAAAGCCTGGACGATTATTTGCAGGTCAAAGAACGCGAACGCGGTGGTCACGTCCCTCCCGGCACCGATCCCGCGCTCAACAGCCGCACTCGCGCTCCTTCTTTTGCAGAACAGGAAGCCATGCTCAAGGAACTGGCCAAATCCAAAACCGGCCGGTCTTCAAAATAGCGGCATGAATCTTGGCTTTTATATCATATTAACGGCGCAATTCTTGTCGGCGCTAGCGGATAATTCCTTGCTGTTCGCGGCAATCGCCTTGTTAAAGGACCTGCATAGCCCGACCTGGTATACGCCGGTTCTGCAAGAATTTTTTGTCGTGTCCTATATTTTGCTCGCCCCTTTCGTCGGTGCGTTTGCGGACGGGATACCCAAAGGTCGCGTCATGTTCATCAGCAATAATATCAAGCTGGCCGGATGTTTTGCGATGCTCGCGGGCGTTAATCCTTTATTTGCCTACGGTATCGTCGGTTTGGGAGCTGCGGCGTATTCCCCGGCAAAATATGGCATTTTGACCGAATATCTGCCGGCAGAACAATTAGTTGCGGCAAACGCCTGGATGGAAGGGGCGACTGTATTTGCTATCATATTCGGCGCCATTATCGGCGGTCTGATGCTTAATCCTCATATCAGCGCCAACCTTTCGTCGTATTTGCCCATATTATCTGAACTGGGCGTAGCGAAATTCGCTATTATATTGATTACACTGTTATATATATCTGCCGCCATCACTAATTTATTCATTCCGGTTACCGCTCCGGACCATGATACGCCCCGACGCGATCCGGTTTCGCTGGTCTGCGATTTCTGGGGCAGTTTCAAGCAACTCTGGCGCGACCCCCTCGGGCAGGTTTCGCTGGCCGTAACTACCTTATTCTGGGGAGCGGGCGCGACCCTGCGACTGGTAGTATTGACCTGGGCGATGATGGTGCTCAAATTCAATACCCAGAAAGCCACCCAGCTGACTGCGGTAGTTGCCATAGGCATTGCTCTCGGAGCCGTGCTGGCTGGCCGTTATGTGAAATTGGCGGATTCGGTCAAGGTTATCTCCACCGGCATTCTGATGGGCATAGCCGTAATGAGCATGATATTCGTCACTACTCCTGCAATGGCTGCATTATTATTATTTATAATCGGGATTTTAGGCGGGTTTTTCGTCGTGCCGATGAATGCGTTACTGCAGCATCGCGGACATTTGCTGATGGGGGCCGGCCATTCGATTGCGGTGCAGAATTTCAATGAAAACTTATCCATACTGATCATGCTCGGCTTTTATGCTTTTTTCGACAAAATAGGCCTGTCGTTAAATGTCATCATATTGGCGTTCGGTTCGTTTATCAGCATCTCGATGCTGTTGATACAATATCATTATCGCCACATAAATGTTTCAAGCCATGGATGAAATCGAACGCGCTTTTGCTGCCGACGGTCCTTTTGCAGCGGCGATTCCGGGATTCAAGACCCGCTGCCAGCAACTGGAAATGGCACAGGCCGTACGAGACGCGATCGCCGGACGTCAAACCCTGATCGTCGAAGCCGGCACCGGCACCGGCAAAACCCTGGCTTATCTGACTCCCGCCTTGCTCAACGGCGGCAAAGTAATCATTTCCACCGGCACTAAACATTTGCAGGATCAATTATTTTATCGGGATTTACCTGCCGTACGCGGCGCATTGCAAGTGCCGGCCGTGATCGCCCTGTTAAAAGGCCGCGCCAATTATGTGTGTCATTATCATCTCGAACGCGCCGCGCAGGAAGGACGCTTTGCTACCCGGGAAGACAGCCTGCATTTACAGCAAGTCACACAGTTTGCCAAACACAGCCGGTCGGGTGATAAAGCCGAACTGTCGGGAGTGGCTGAAGACGCCGATATCTGGCGCCATGTCACTTCGACCCGCGATAATTGCCTGGGCGGCGATTGTCCCAGCCATAACCAGTGCTTTGTGCTCGAAGCGCGCAAAAAAGCGATGGAAGCCGATATCATCGTCGTCAATCATCACCTTTTTTTTGCCGATGTATGGTTACGCGACGAAGGGGTCGCCGAATTATTGCCCGCCTGCAATACCGTAATTTTCGATGAAGCGCACCAACTTCCCGAAACCGCAGGTCTATTTTTCGGCGAAACCCTCTCGACCGGACAGCTGATAGAACTGGCGCGCGATGCGCGACTGGAAGGTCTGTCTTCCTGCAAGGATTATGCGGCGCTGCCGGAAGCGGCAACGGCGCTGGACAAAGCGGCGCGCGATCTGCGTCTGGTGTTCGAAGAGGAGAGCGGGCGCTGGCCGCTGGATAGAGCACAACTGCGGCAACATTACGCCGCTGCGCTA
>JAJYPZ010000145.1 GCA_021794855.1 Pseudomonadota bacterium
GGCCTCGCCCGCATCACCAATTCGGCAATATTCATTGCTTGACGGCGCCTCTCGACCGTTTCAGTTTTCCTTCCGGTCACACTTTTCACGCCGTCACTTTCAGTCTGGTGGCGATCTATTATTACCCCGACCTGGCCTGGCTACTGGCACCCTTTACCTTATTGGTAGCCGCATCGCGACTGATACTGGGTCTACATTATCCCACCGACGTGCTGGCCGGCGCGCTGCTGGGCGCCACGGTAGCCATGTTGTCGTTTGTCGTCTTTTAGTGCTACTCCGGGTACTGCATCGGTCGAACCGTCCGTTTTTCACGTTCTCTTCTTGCCAACATTCTGAATATTCAATATAATGCGCGGTTTCCCTTGCCCTACCGCTACGCACGGAGGGCTTTAACCATAAGGAGTTTGCATGCGTCATTATGAAATAGTATTTATCGTACATCCCGATCAAAGCGAGCAGGTTCCCGCCATGATAGAGCGTTACCGTGCTCAGGTCGCCCAGCGCGGCGGCCAGATCCATCGTCTGGAAGATTGGGGCCGCCGCCAAATGGCTTACCCGATTCAAAAAATCCATAAAGCGCATTATGTGTTGATGAACATCGAATGCGATCAGGAAACGCTGGACGAACTGGAGCACGGCTTCAAATTCAACGACGCAGTGCTACGCCACCTGACCATACGCATGGATGCGGCGGTGACTGCGGCTTCGCCGATGATGAAGGAAGAAAAATCGCGTTCGCTGACGCATCCCGAAGTCAAGCAGGAAGCCGACGCCGAAGAACTCAGTTAAGTGCTTGGAACATAATCTGTTAAAGCTTGCCGGTATCCTGGAGACTCGACAGGCATTGCGCTACACGCCGGCTGGAAAGCCGTTGATCGAATGCCTGATCAGTCATCAGTCGCAACAAACCGAAGCCGGCGGCGAACGCCAGGTTCGAGTGAAGGTGCCGGCAATTGCGATCGGTGAGATAGCGCAACAGCTGCAATGCGTGAATGTGGCGCAAGCGCTGTCGGTAACCGGATTTCTCGCGCAGAAAAGCCAGAACAGCCCACATATAGTGCTACATATTTGTAGCTTGGAAGATAGTCAGACAGGAGCGCAGTGATGCCACGTCCCACCAACATTAAAAATACCAAACGTCGGGAAGGTTCCCGCCAGTTGTTCAAACGCCGTAAATTTTGCCGTTTCACGGTAGAAGGCATTACCTGGGTCGACCATAAGGATGTTGAACTGTTAAAGGACTTTATAGCTGAAAACGGCAAGATTATTCCTGCTCGCATCACCGGCACCAAAACCCGGTTTCAGCGTCAACTTTCTACAGCGATCAAGCGCGCCCGGTTTCTTGCGCTGATGCCTTATACCGACTTGCATTAAGGAGATCGCCATGCAAATTATACTGATGGAAAAAGTGGTCAATCTCGGCACATTGGGCGACGTTGTTAAAGTCAAAGACGGTTACGCGCGTAATTTTTTGATTCCGCAGGGCAAGGCCAAGCGAGCAACGACGGCCAATCTCAAGCATTTTGAAGAAAAACGCGCAGAGCTGGAAAAAGTGCAGGCGGCAGCGCTCGACGCAGCGCAGTCCCGCGCGGCTCAATTGATCGAATTCAATCTGGTGGTGACGCAAAAAGCAGGCATGGATGGCCGTCTGTTCGGTTCCGTCACCAACGGCGATATTGCCGATGCGCTGAACGCGAAAGGCATCGCGGTAGCCAAAGCCGAAGTGCGTATGCCTAACGGTCCCTTGAAAGCGATTGGCGAGTTTCCGGTTACGATTGCATTGCATACCGATGTGACTGCGGATATTACCGTCACCGTTCAGGCGGACGTCAACAAATAGGCTGCAGCGGCGGTGTCTTGCGCCGCTGTCGTGCACAAGCCTGCTGAAGCGCTATTCCGGCGAGTCAGCGGGCTTTTTTTTGGCGCGTGGATGCGTTTGATCGTAAGTGGCCGCCAGATGCTGAAAGTCGAGCTGGGTATAAATCTGGGTCGAACTGATGCTGGCATGACCGAGCAATTCCTGCACGGCACGCAGATCGCCCGACGATTGCAATAAATGCGAGGCAAAAGCGTGACGCAGCACATGCGGATGTACTTTGGCGTCCAGGCCGACCTGTCGCGCCCGCCGCTCCAGTCGCAATTCGATGGCGCGCTGGCTTAGGTGCCGCTCATCCTGGCGTCCCGGAAATACGTAACTGCCTGCCGGGGCGCGTTTCGCCAGCCAGCTTTGCAGTGCGCTGACGGCGGCTTTGCCGATAGGAACGATCCGTGTTTTATTGCCTTTGCCGATAACCGTAATTTCGCTATTCGCCAAATCGAGTTGCGCCAGCTTAAGTGTCGCGAGTTCCGACAAACGCAGCCCTGACGAATAAAACAGTTCGAAGATCGCGTTGTCGCGCACGGCCAGCGCATCACTCTTGTCCGCGCCATCGAGCAGCTGCATCGCCTGCTCGACCGACAGGCTGCGCGGCAACGCACGCGCATGTTTGGGTGCGCGTAGCGTGTCGCAGGGATTGTGCGTAAAGGCGTGTCGTCGATTAAGGTAGCGATAAAAGCTGCGCCATGCCGACAAGGTTCGCGCCAGGCTTTTACCGGACAGCCCCCCGGCATGTAAGACCGCGACCAGGCGGCGGATATCGTGCGGGCGTTGTTCCGCCAGCGTTGCAGGCTGTATTCTGGCCAACAGCACGCGTAAATCCCGGGCATAATTACTGATCGTATGGGCCGACAGACCGCGCTCCGAGGTCAGGTGCATCAAGTAAGCGTTTACTAGCTCGCTATCCATGATGTGTCAACGGCCGGTAATAGTCGCTGTACCCCCGCTGCAATCAATTCGCCCAGTCGTTGCAGGTAAAGTGTCCCCATTTGCGGATAGAATCTTTGCGGATCTTCAGACGCCAATAACATTACGCCCAGGACGTGGCGGTTTTTGAGAGGGATGGCGGCATAGGAGCGCAAAGGCGGCGTTTCGCCAAACCAGCCCAGCGCTTCCGGGTGCAGATAAGCACCGCATTGCGGGTGCGGCATATTAATAACCCATTCCTTGACCGTTTCGGCGACGGAGGAAAATTCCTCGCCTTCCCCCCCGGCATGCCAGAGCCGAATCGCGCTATAGGGAATCGCAAAGTCCTCGCGCAGATGCAGATACAGCACCTGTAACAGCGCCCTTAAGTCGTTCGCCGTAATCATGGCGACCGCCATGCGTTGCAGCTTGACGGAGATTTGGTCGTTTTCTTCACCGAACTGAATCAATTCCGCCAATTTTGTTTCCAGCAAGGCGACTTTGTCGCGCAAATTCAGGATTTGCCGTTCGGCAATCGAGATAGCCCGCCCATCGAAGGGATGGCTGATACGAATATCGGTCAGCAGATGCGGATATTGTTCGAAAAATTCGGGATGCGCTGCCAGATAACGCGCGATGTCTTCAGTTTTCATGGGTGCGTTCATTTCAGGATAAGTTCAGCTTCAAATACAATGGCGGTCGGCCCCGTCAGCCAAACCGGACTTTCATTTCCGTTCCACGTCACATTCAGCAGGCCGCCGCGTGTGGCGACTTCGACCTGGGGTTGCAGCAGGCCTAAGCGGATGCCCGCTACCGCGGCTGCGCAGGCGCCGGTGCCGCAAGACAGCGTTTCGCCCGAACCGCGCTCGTATACTCGCAAACGGATATGGGCGGAGTCGACAATTTGCATAAAGCCGGCGTTCACGCGTCGCGGAAAACGCGGATGGGATTCGATCAGCGCGCCTTGTTCCGCCACCGGCGCAGTATCGACATTATCCACGATTTGTACCGCATGGGGATTGCCCATCGATAAGGCGCTGACACGGAGGACCAGGCCATTGATATCGAGCGGGTAGACCGGCGCATACTGCGGGGCATCGAAAGGGACGTCCGCAGGCTCGAATCGCGGCGTGCCCATATTGACCCCAACCCGGCCGTCTTCTTCCAGCCGCGGAACGATTATGCCCGCAGCTGTTTCTACCCGGATTTCGTGCTTTTGGGTCAAGCCGTAATGGTGGACGAAACGCACGAAGCAGCGCGCGCCATTGCCGCATTGCTCGACTTCGCCGCCATCGGCATTAAAAATGCGATAGCGAAAGTCCGCATCGTCGCGATACGGACGCTCAACCAGCAGCAACTGATCGCAACCGACGCCGAAATGGCGGTCGGCAATCAGCCGGATTTGTTCGGCCGTCAGCGCGACGGTCTGGCTGATTGCGTCGATGACGACAAAATCGTTGCCGGCGCCGTGCATCTTGGTGAATTTCAATTTCATGCCATTCGCTTTCAGGGATAAAATTTTGCTTCGCCTGTCGGCCGCGTCTTGAAACGTTTGTGCAGCCAGAAATACTGTTCGGGCATTTCGCGTACCCGCGCTTCGATAAAGGCATTCATCCGCGTCACATCTGCGGTGAGATCGTCGCTGGGGAAATTATCCCAGGGCGGATGAAACTTTACCACATAGCGGCGCCCCCCAGGCAATTGTCGGGTAATGGCCGGAATAACCGCAGCCTGCGC
>JAJYPZ010000001.1 GCA_021794855.1 Pseudomonadota bacterium
GAGCAGCACCAAGTACGACGCCGTTTTTTTCCCCGGCGGATACGTCCCCATGCCCGATCTCGCCAGTTCGGAAGCGGCCGGCAATCTGGTCAAACGCACCTTGTCTAATCGCGGCTTGATCGGGGCTGTGTGTCATGGCGCAGCAGGCTTGATTCCGGCGCAGCATGAAGGGCGCTGGCTTTTTTTCGACTATCGCCTGACATGCTGCAATCCCGCCGAAGCAGCGCTTGCAGAATCGAAACCGGCAAAGTATCTTTCCTATCCACTCGCCGAAAATCTGGCGAAGCTGGGCGGAAAGTTAAGTTTTGACACCCCCGGCACTGAACACATCGTTATCGACCGGCAACTTTATACCGGCCAGAATTGGGCTTCTGTAGAAAAACTCGCTTATGCTATGGCGAGACAGCTCAAAAAAAAGACAGCGCTGGATAAAAATGCCTGCAATACGCCCTGCGACTGAAATTGTTGATCGAACAAAATTAATGCATATTTCATTCCCGTCAGCATTGACGGAATTGTTATTTATCCTTCGGGTTACTGGTAGAATAGAATTTTGCAATACTGTCGGTATCCATGAATAACCCCCGCCTTCGCGAAATTCCGTACAATTACACTTCGTTTTCCGACCGTGAAATCGTCATTCGACTGCTTGGAAATGAAGCATGGTCCGTACTCAACGAGCTACGCGACGAACGCCGTACCGGTCGCTCTGCGCGCATGTTGTTCGAAGTGCTGGGCGATATCTGGGTGGTTTCGCGTAACCCTTATCTGCAAGACGATCTTCTGGCTAACCCCCAACGTCTTGCTGCGCTCGTTGCCGCGCTCAATCATCGCATAAACGAAATCGAAACGCGCCGCCAGGATAATTCGCTGGTAGCGTTAGTCCTAGGTTCCGCCCGACAGGCAATCCTCGATTTCGAAGCAGAATTCAGGCATACCGCCCGGATGCGCCGTGAAATCGTCAAAAAACTGTCGCCCCATACCCGGCGCGACAATATCCAGTTCGATGGACTGGCGCGCGTATCGCACGTGACCGATGCGACCGACTGGCGGGTCGAATATCCGTTCGTCGTACTCAATCCCGACACCGAAGCCGAAATCGCCTACCTGGTTAAAGGCTGCATAGAGCTGGGACTTACTATCATTCCGCGCGGCGGCGGTACGGGTTACACCGGCGGAGCCATTCCTCTGGACAAATTCTCCGCTGTCATCAACACCGAAAAACTGGATGCGCTGTCCGGCATAGAAATCATGCGCCTGGCGCAAACCGACAGCGATTATGCGACCATTTATTGCGGCGCAGGCGTAGTTACGCAGCGCGTCATGGAAGCAGCGGATCGTGCCGGACTGGTATTCGCGGTCGATCCTACTTCCGCCGACGCCTCCTGCATAGGCGGCAATGTAGCGATGAATGCCGGCGGCAAAAAAGCCGTGCTATGGGGAACGGCGCTGGACAATCTGGTTTCATGGCGGATGGTGACCCCCGATGCGGAATGGATGGAAGTAACTCGCATCGGTCATAATCTCGGCAAAATCCACGATGCCGAAACAGCTCATTTCGAAATTCGCCGCTACGCGATCGACGGCACCACTCCGATCGGTGAAGCAGAGACGCTGTCCATACCGGGCCAGCATTTCCGCAAGGTCGGCCTGGGCAAAGACGTCACCGACAAATTTTTGGCAGGACTGCCGGGTATCCAGAAAGAAGGTTGCGACGGCATTATCACATCGGCACGCTTTATCTTGCATAAAATGCCGCCTTACATCCGCACCGTATGCCTGGAGTTTTTCGGTCAGGTCCGCGATGCGGTGCCGGCCATCGTCGAAATCAAGGACTATCTCGATGCTCACGCCGACGCAAGACTGGCCGGACTGGAACACCTCGATTCCCGCTACATCAAGGCGGTAGGCTACGCGACCAAAGCCAATCGCCATCATCGGCCCAATATGATATTGCTGGCCGATATAGTCGCCGATAACGAATCGTCCTGCGGCGAAGCGGCCGCTCACATCGTTCGTATCGCCAATGCCCGCGGCGGCGAGGGATTTATAGCAGTTAGCGCCGAGGCGCGCAAAAAATTCTGGCTGGATCGCGCCCGCACCGCCGCCATCGCCGCGCACACCAATGCATTCAAGATCAACGAAGATGTGGTGATCCCCTTGCCGCGTCTGGCGGATTATTCGGACGGGATAGAACGCATCAATATCGAACTGTCGATCCAGAACAAGCTGGCGCTGCTCGATGCCTTATCCGGTTTTTTTCAGGGCGATCTGCCTCTGTATAACGATGACGACACCATAGCCGATCCCGACATGACGGCTATTCGTCAGGAGCGCACGCGGGAACTCCTTCAGACATGCCGTCGTCGCTGGGAGTGGCTGCTCACTCATCTGGACGATTCTCCCGCCTCGGCAGAACTGGGCATGAGCACGACCGAGCTGGTCGCGGCTAATTCTCATGCCAGCGTATTCCATGCGCTGCAGGATCATACTGTACACGTTTCCTGGAAACGCGAAGTTCGCCGCGAAATTCAGCAAATATTCAGCGGTCGCGAATATCAGCCCATTCTCGACAAATGCGACGAAATTCATCTCGAAGTTCGCAAGAGTCGCGTTTTCATCGCCTTGCATATGCACGCCGGAGACGGAAACATACATACCAATATTCCCGTTAATTCCGATAACTACGTCATGCTCCAGACGGCTAACGCTGCAGTAGCCCGAATTATGCGGTTGGCACGCGATCTGGGAGGAGTAATTTCCGGAGAGCACGGCATAGGCTTGACTAAAATGGAATATCTGGAAGAAGCAGCGATCGCCAGTTTTGTCCGCTACAAAACCAAAGTCGACCCCGAAGGCCGTTTCAACAAAGGCAAATTAATGCCCGGCGCCGATTTGCGCAACGCCTATACGCCGAGTTTTTCTTTGCTTGAAACCGAATCGCTGATCATGGAAAAATCCGAAATCGGCGAAATTGCCGATTCGATAAAGGACTGCCTGCGTTGCGGCAAATGCAAGCCGGTCTGCAGCACGCATGTGCCGCGCGCCAATCTGCTCTACTCGCCGCGCAACAAGATACTTGCCACCTCATTGCTTATCGAGGCGTTCCTGTACGAAGAACAAACCCGCCGCGGCATTTCCATCCAGCATTTCGACGAATTCAGCGATGTTGCCGACCATTGCACGGTATGCCATAAATGTTTGAACCCGTGTCCGGTCGATATCGATTTCGGCGACGTATCGATAGCGATGCGTAATTTTTTGCGCAAACAGGACAAAAAGAAATTTAACCCAGGGACGGCTGCGAGCATGTTTTTCCTGAATGCTACCGATCCGACCACGATCAAGCTGACTCGCAAACTGATGATAGAATGGGGCTATAAGGCTCAGCGCCTAGCTTATAAGGGCGCCAGAAAACTTGGTCTGCTCAGGCCACAAGTCAAGCATCCTCCTGCCACGACCGGCATTGCGCCAATCAAGGCCCAGATCATCCATTTTATCAATAAACCGATGCCCGGAGGATTGCCGAAAAAAACCAGCCGCGCCTTGCTGGGACTTGAAGACTCCGCGATCGTACCCATCATCCGGAATCCTTCCAAACTGACCGAAGAGTCCGATGCAGTATTTTATTTCCCGGGCTGCGGTTCGGAACGCCTGTTTTCGCAGGTCGGCCTGGCTACTCAAGCCATGCTGTTCGATCTCGGCACGCAAACGGTACTGCCTCCGGGCTATCTTTGCTGCGGATATCCCCAAACATCCGCCGGACAGGCCGACAAAGGCGAGGCGATTACAACCGAAAATCGGGTGTTATTTCATCGCATCGCCAACACCCTGAATTATCTCGATATTAAAACCGTTATCGTTTCATGCGGCACTTGCATGGACCAGTTGCTCAAATATCAGTTCGAAAAAATATTTCCCGGCTGCCGGCTACTTGATATCCATGAATATCTGATGGAAAAGGGATTGAAACTCGACGGCATTTCCGGAACGCGTTATATGTATCACGACCCGTGCCATACTCCGATGAAAACTTATCAACCGCTGAAAGTCGTCAATCAGTTGATGGGCGAACCGGTAGCGTTATCCAATCGCTGTTGCGGCGAATCGGGTACGCTTGCCATTTCCAGACCGGACATTTCGACCCAGGTACGCTTTCGCAAAGAAGAAGAAATCCGTAAGGATGTAGCAAATATCAGGGATAATGCCGGCGCTTCGATGCCGGTCAAGATTTTGACTTCTTGCCCTTCATGCCTGCAGGGTCTGGGACGTTATGACGACGATGCGGGCACCAGCGCCGACTATATCGTCGTTGAAATGGCGAAAGCGATATTGGGCGAAAACTGGATGGAGGATTACATCACCCTCGCCAATCGGGGCGGTATAGAACGCGTTTTATTATAAGCGACTGCTCTTGATGCGGGCTTGAGCGGCGCGCGTACTTGCCGTTCAACCGCCATGTCCGGTTTTTGCCATGATACCTTGCACAAGATGGCTAACCAGTGCATGTACGTTCTGGCGCCCGGTATCGACGACTATGTCTGCGATTTCACGATAAAGCGGATCGCGCTGCGTATATAAATCCCGCAGACGGGCTTTTGGATCCTGCGTTTGCAACAACGGACGATTGCGGTCGTGACGCGTACGCTGCCATAACTCGTCGATCGTACCGCGCAAATAGATGACGATACCGCGCGACTTCAATTGGTCGCGATTGACCGGACTTAATACTGCGCCACCGCCTGTTGCCAGAACGATCCCTTCTTGCTGGGTCAGTTGCAGCAGCATCTGCTCTTCGCGTTTGCGAAAACCGCTCTCGCCTTCTACTTCGAAAATCATGGGGATCGTAACTCCGGTACGGCGAACGATTTCATGATCGGAATCGTAAAAAGGTCGGCGCAACTGCCTGGACAAAAGCTTGCCGACCGTTGTTTTCCCCGACCCCATCAAGCCGACCAGAAAAATATTATTAAAACGATCTTCCATTTAACGCCACCCTGACAAGGCCGCAGCTTGCCGTTCCAGCAACCGGTAACAAAATAATTGCAGTAAACGCATAGAAATAAAATACAGGCAATGTAATTACCTGGAAATTCAATCGACCAAACAGGGCAGCCGGGAAAAAATAATTATTAACAGGTTACATAACCAGCAGAGGTATTTTCCGCTCCGCGAATTATATCCCTATGCACGCGTATCACAAAAAAAGGCGGAATTATCCGCCTTTTTTTTGCCGCTTGAGGCTATTTGATCGTCATATCCTCTTTTACGATACGTGGAGTTATAAACACCAGCAATTCGGTTTTATTATTAGTAGTGGTATTGTCCTTGAATAAATTTCCGACCCACGGCAAATCGCCGAAGAAAGGAACTTTATCTATGGTGACTTGCTTGTTCTGGTAATAAATACCGCCGAGCACAACCGTTTCACCATTTTTGACCCTGACTTCCGTTTTCACCCTTTTAGTATCGATAGGATACGCCAGCACTCCTCCACTGCTAAACGGTACGCCCGGCGCATCGTCCTGTACTTCTATGGTGAGTATTACCGAGTCGTTATTCAGAATCTGCGGATTGACCAGCAAGCACAGGAAAGCATCGACAAACGTAACCGTAGGAGGCGAAGTCGCCGTGCCGGGCGTCACGTCGGGAATTTGCGTACCCTGTAAAATTACCGCCGGTCTCTGATTGGCCGTTATCACTCGCGGACTGGAGATGATTTTACCTTTCCCGTCCGTTTCCATGGCCGATAATTCCAGATTCAACAACGCACCGCTGCCGAGATTATACAAAGACAGGCCTAAAGTAGCCGCATTGGTTGCCGCAGAAGGCAGATTAACGTTGGTCGGATTGGCATTTCTCGGAGTCGTCGTGCCGCCGCTAAAGGCAGGCAGCGCATTGATCCCTGCAGTATTCGACGCGCCCGGCGCGGTACCTGATACGCCGCCCAAAGTACCGCCATTATTGGTAGTAAACGGTGATGAAGCACCGAATTTAACCCCCAGATCCTTGCTGAACGAGTCGTTGGCAACAACCACTCGCGCTTCTATCATTACCTGACGCGCAGGAGTATCGATCAGCTTGAGCAATGCCGCCACCTGATCCTGTTTGCTCGGAATGTCGTCCACGATCAGCGTATTGGTCTGTAGCTCGGACGTTGCACTGCCGCGAGCCGACAATATGCGATTGGGATTATTCGCCGTAGAAGTAGGAGCCGCAGCAGCTGCAGCAGCCGTTTGCGCCTTGATGCCCTGAGCTTGCGCGTCGCAGGTCACGTCGGAACCCGTATCTCCAGGCAATAGCGGCAACCCTAGCAAAGATCGCGCCGCCTGGTCGGCTTTTTTATAGTTCAGCTGATACTGACGCACCACCAGCGGCTCCAAAGATTCTATGCTCTGGCGTGACTCCATCTCAGCCTTTTCTTTCGCCAGCAGCTCGTCTTTGGGCGCAACCCAGATGACGTTTCCGCTTTCGCGTTTATCCAGGCCTTTAGCTTGCAAAATGATGTCGAAGGCTTGATCCCAGGGAACGTCTTTGAGCAGCAGGGTCAGATTCCCGGTCACGGTATCGCTGGTAATGATATTTTTACCGGTGAAATCGGCAATTACCTGAAGCACGGAGCGAACATCGGTATTCTGAAAATTGAGCGACAGTTTTTCGCCGGTGTATTGAGGTTTCGCACCATTGGCCAAGCTGGCCTGATCCGTTTTTGGTCTGACTTCAATGATAAATTGATTGTCGGTCTGATACGCCGAATAATCGTATTCGCCGGTGGGCTGTATCGTCATACTGACGTTATCACCCTGCGCCTGAGTTTCGACAAACTTGACCGGGGTTCCGAAATCGGTCACATCCAGTCGCCGTTGTAGACGATTTGCCACATCGGTATTAATAAAATTGACCAGCAAATTTTCGCCCTGTTTACGTATATCTATTCCGGTCGTGCTGTCGGACAAAGTGGCGATTACACGCGCCGCTCCGTCAGAACCGCGGCGAAAATCGATATCCTTGATGGCATGCTTGCCGGCGCCGGCGGCGGGTACGGCGAAATGAGTGGTTTCGTTACTGGTTTCTGCGGTATCAGACGCTTTAAGCGTAATAAACAAATCGTTACCCTGAATGCGGGTTTCGTATTGGGCGGGTTTGATCAGATTCAGAACCAGACGGGTACGATCGCCAGCCTGTACCACATTGATACTGCGCAACGCTCCCTGATTAACCAGAACGGTATTTTTTCCAAGTCCGTTCGACGTGTTTGCCAGATCCATAGCAATACGGGGCGGCTCATTGACGGTGAAGCTGACCGGGCTGTTTTGCAGGCCCTGCTTCATGGCGACCTTGATTAAAAGCTTGCCGTTTTCCAGCGTTGAAAATTCGACGCCATTTACCGAGTTGAGCACAGGTCCGACATCAGCGTGAACTTGCTGAACAGTGATGGCCATTAACCACAATATACCGAAAAACGTCAGCAGTGTTCGACTCATTTGGGCGATATCCGTTTTCATTGTTTAACTACTCCTTATTGTTCTTGCAGAGTAAGCGCACCATCGCGCTCCGCCCAGTCGCCGGCGCTATCTTGCACGGTTTCTTTTAATTTGACTTCCGTATCGGTAATGGCTACGACCCTGCCGAAGTTCTGGCCTAAATAATTACCGACTGTTACCGTATAAATAATATGCCCCGGGGTTTGAATCACGGCATAAATCTTGTTTTTCTTCTTTAACACCCCGACCATCTTGAGACTTTCCAGCGCAAATGATTCCAGCAGTTCCCGCGGACGATTCAAATCCGGTTGCAAACCATTGCCTTCGCCCATTTTCAGAGTTAATTTTCTGGGTTTGAAAGGATCGGGCAAATCAAAGGCATTATAAGTAAAGGCTTCGTAAGGCTTCATTTCCGGGAGCGGCTCGACTTTACCGCGCGAATTATTGCCGGCGTTTTTTACAAATTCCTTCAGATCGTCGTGACCGGCTCCGGAACATGCCGACACGCTCAATATCGCGAGGGCTACGATAAAGTACTTCATTTTTTACCATTCCCCTTTTTGTTGTTATTTTTATTTTGAGCCGCGATTTCGTCCTCATCCAGATAGCGATAGGTATTGATAACGGCATTCATGTACAGACCGCTGTCTTTATCGACGCCGATACTTATATCGTGCAACGTGGCGATACGCGAAAGTTGCGCGATGTCGCTCGCAAATGCGCCGAAATCGTGATACGAACCGGTAACGCGTATACTGATCGGCAATTCGGCATAAAAGTCCTTGTCCGTTTCTGCGCCGGGTTTGAATAATTCAAACTGCAAGCCTCGGCCCAGGCCGGCCTGATTGATATCGCTGAGCAGTGCATCCATCTGCGAACGATTCGGCAATTGCTTGAGCAAAGCGCCAAAAGAATGATCGATGTCGACCAGTTGCTGTTTATAGATATCGAGGTTGACCGCCTGCCGTTTTTTCGTTATGAAACTCTCCCGCAACGTCAATTCTTCCTGTTGAGAAGCACCGAGCGTGGCTAACTGAGAGCTCCAGACAAACCAGTAGCCGGCAAACAAGACCAGCACGAAAGCGACAGCCATGACCGTCATTTTTACCGGCATCGGAGCATTCGCCAAATCTTTCAGGTCGATACTGCGCAAATCGTTCAAATCCATGATTACCCCGTTTTTCCTGCATTGTCTTCATTTTTATTCTTGTCAGGTGCGACCAGCTGTACATCCAGGCTGAATTCGTTGGCGCGCAAGCCTTGCACTGTGGCGGATTTTATCTCGACCAGAGTTGCGCCCTGCAGCCAGGGCGATGCGTCAAGATTTCGCATCAGTGTCGATACTCTGGCGCTGGATTGCGCATAACCTTGCAAGTGTACCGTATCGCCATTCTGTACTATCGACTTCAAATACACTCCTTCCGGTAGCCGGCGGACTAGCTGATCGAGCAAATGTACGTCCTGCGAACGGTTGGTCTGCAGCGTTTCCACTACTTGCTTGCGTGCCAGTAACGCTTGCGTCTGCTCTTTCAATTTCTTGATATCGGCAATATCTTTGTCCAGTTTAGCGATTTCCGTCTTAAGATACTCATTCCGCATCCGCTGGCTGTAAATACGCGTTTCCAGGGTAATGTAACCCAGCACGATGATCGCAACAGCCAGCAAAGCCACCATCCCCAGTAGCAGGCTGAAATGGCGTAGCCGGGCGGCACGCCGCATCTCCCGATAAGGAAGCAGATTAATTCGTATCATACGGTATCGAACCTCCGTATAGCCAAGCCGCATGCGACCATCAAAGCGGGCGCATCCACTGCAAGTTTAGTGGCCATTATGCGTGCGGAAAGCGTCATGCCGACAAAAGGGTTGGCGACCAGCGTACTGGCTTCGGTACGGTTTGCAACCGCCTCGTCCAGCCCCGGCAATACGGTACAGCCCCCCGCCAGGACGATATGGTCTACCTTGATATAGGACGTCGAAGAAAAAAACAGCTGTAACGCCCGACTGATTTCCAGAGCCAGTGTTTCGATAAAAGGATGAAGGACTTCGAGATCGTAGTTTTCCAGCAAATTACCCTTGCGTTTGGACTTTTCGGCTTCATCCGAGGACAATCCGTAACGGCGCTGTATTTCCAGTGTCAGCTGGTTGCCTCCGAACGACTGTTCGCGCGAATAAACCATGATATTGTTAACGAATACCAGAATATGCATGGTGGTAGCGCCGATATCTATCAAGGCCACAATCTGGCCTCTGCCGCTTTCCGGCAAAATATGCGCCATTCCTTCATAAGCCGTCTGGCTTGCGTTGAATTCCGTATCCACGACCAGGACTTTGAGCCCGGCAGCTTCAGCCACCGCGACTCGGTCCTCGACTTTTTCCTTGCGGCTGGCGACTATCAGAACCTCTACGTCGTTGACGGAATTAGGAACCGGATTTAATACCTGAAAATCCAGGTTGACTTCGTCGAGAGCAAAAGGAATAACCTGATTTGCTTCCGCCTCGACCTGAATTTCCATTTCCTCTTCGGTCAGATCGGCGGGCAGAATGATTTTCTTGGTAATAACTGCTGCGGCCGGCAATGCCAGCGCTACGTGTCTTGAGCGAGAACCCATACGCTCCCAGGCGCGTTTCATCGCCTCCACGACTTCGTCCATTTTTGCAATATTCCCCTCGACTATCGCATCTTTTGGCAGAGGTTCGATGGCATACCGCTCAAGACTGCAACGCTCGCGACCCATTTCTCCTAATTCAACCAATTTTATTGCAGTCGAACTGATATCGACGCCAACCAGCGGGGGGGAATTTATTTTAAGAAAGTTGAACTGCAACAGAAATCCCTTTTTTATGTAATGGTTAGGAAGTGAAATCAACAATTCACGTTAAAGACTATCAGCAACTTTCTAGGCTGTAAACTATTTTTTTGGCTTCCTAAAATATTTATCATTTTTTATGGTCTTATCTATTTCGCATCTATAATGAATGCGTCGCAGAACTTAGAATCGGATAATTCTTCATGCTGAAATCACATTGGCTTTATATTTTTGCCGTTATTACAGGTTTTTTTGTGCTGATCGCAGCCCTGGTATTGCTGGCTATCGCTTTGATTTATCCCAAATTACCGGACCTGAATGCGCTCACCGATTATCGGCCTAAAATTCCCATGCGCGTTTATACCATCGATGGAGCACTACTGGCGGAATTCGGCGAGGAGCGCCGTGCCGTGGTTGATCTGGCGCATACGCCAAAAATACTGCAACAGGCGATACTTGCCGCCGAAGACGACCGTTTTTACCAACACGGCGGGATCGATACGATGGGGGTCCTGCGCGCCGCGATGAGTAATGTAGTGTCGGGAGGAGCAAAAGAAGGCGCATCGACCATTACCATGCAGGTCGCGCGTAATTTTTTCCTCTCCAGCGAAAAAACATTTACCCGAAAACTGAATGAAGCCTTGCTCGCCATCAAAATCGAACGCTCGCTGAGCAAGGATCAAATACTTACTCTATATATCAACCAGATTTATCTGGGACAACGCGCATACGGCTTTGCCGCCGCATCGCAAGCCTATTTCGGCAAACCGCTCAGAAAAATCGATATTGCCGAAGCGGCAATGCTCGCCGGTTTGCCCAAAGCGCCTTCGCGCTACAATCCCGTCGTCAATTTGCCCCGCGCTCAGGCCCGTCAGCATTATGTACTGCATCGCATGTTCGAATTGCACTATATCGATGCCGACCAATACAATGCCGCCCTCAATGAGCCGCTGATCATCCGCAAAAATCAGATGTCGAACATTCAGGTAGGCGCCGATTATGTAGCCGAGATGATACGGCAGGCGATGTACGATCGTTATCAGGATGCCATTTATACCAACGGCCTCAAGGTATACACCACTCTGCGCAAGAAAGACCAGCGCATGGCCGACACGGCTTTATGGCAAGGCGTGGAAACCTATGACCATCGACACGGTTATCGCGGCGCGGAAGGTATCGCCAGCCTTCCCGAAGATACCGAACCCACTGCACAGACTCTGGAAGCGGCGCTGCAGGATAAATTTGCCGTCCACGATCTTGTCCCTGCTATCGTACTGACTACCGGCAGCAAATCCGTTCGCGCTTACGCCAAAGATACCGGGTACATCGATATAAAGGGCGAAGGACTAAAATTCGCTCAGCGCGCACTCAGTAAAACAGCGCCGGCCAAGCTGACGCTACGCAGAGGCTCTATCATTCGCGTCCAGAAAATCGGCGACACGGATGACTGGCGCATCACCCAGATTCCGCAAGCGCAAGCGGCATTTATCGCCATGGATCCGAAAACCGGCGCTATCCTGGCGCTGGTCGGCGGCTACGATTACAACCTGAACAAATACAACCATGTCACGCAGGCGTTCCGGCAACCGGGATCCAGCTTCAAGCCGTTCATCTATTCGGCAGCGCTGGAAAAAGGTTTTACGGCAGCAACCCTCGTCGAGGACGAACCGATTACGATCGATCCGGCGCAAACCGGCGGCGTATTATGGGAACCTAAAAATTACGAAGGCACGTATGCCGGGATAGTCAGCGTGAGACAAGCGCTAACCGAATCCCTGAACTTGCCGACCATCCGCATGCTCCAAGCCATAGGCCCGAACTATGCGCGGGATTACGCCCAACGCTTCGGCTTCGATGCTGCGCATCAGCCGCCTTACCTGACGCTTGCGCTGGGAGCGGGATCGGTAACTCCCTTGCAAATGGCGGCTGGTTACTCGGTGTTCGCCAACGGAGGAGCCCAGATCAAGCCTTATATCATCGACCACATCGTAGATCAGAACGGTCAGACTATCATGCGTACGGTTCCGCAACCGCCAAAACAGGTTATCGATCCGCGCAATGCATTTATCATTACCAGCCTCATGCAAGACGTGGTCCGGCGCGGCACCGGAGCCAAGGTGGCACAGCTCGGGCGCAACGATCTTGCCGGTAAAACGGGGACGACCAACGATCAGAACGATGCGTGGTTCGCAGGTTTTCAGCCGAATCTGGTCGCCGTCGCATGGATAGGCTATGACCAGCCCAGAACTCTGGGTCGCGGCGAAACGGGCGCACAGGCCGCATTGCCGATCTGGATGAAATATATGGGCGAAATGCTCAAAGGGGTACCGCAATCGCCGCCGGAACCGCCAAACGGCGTGGTAACTGTAGCGATAAACCCCTTGACGGGTCTGCCTGTGGGACCGGGGGAAACCGGGGTTCCGGAATATTTTTATCAGGAAGGCGTGCCCATGGCTCCCAACACCAGCACTACCATCACCGCTCCGCCCGCTCCCGGGACAGCCCCTGCGGTAGCGACCCCCGCTCCCGCTCCGCCAATGACGAGCGGCCCCGGCGCAAATCCTTTGAACGCACTACCGAATCCGCCGACCAGGTAAAAATCCGATGAAAATCAATCCGACCCGGGAACTCGTGGCTCAATTAGCAGCACAATTAATATGCGAGCATGGCGTACGGGATTTCGCTTCCGCAAAAAGAAAAGCGGCACGGCAGCTGGGTATCGCCGAACCGCATCATCTGCCAGGCAATCCGGAGATAGAGGCAGCGGTGAAAAGTTATCACGCCCTGTTTCAATCGCAGACGCATCCTGCCGTATTGCGCGAATTACGGCAGACGGCCATCGATATCATGCAAATACTGGCCGAATTTCAACCCTATCTGACCGGCGCGGTGCTTAACGGCACCGCCGGCAAACATTCCGATATACGCATCGAATTGTTTACCGACAACGAAAAAGAGGTAGAGCTGTATCTGCTCAACCAGAATATCCAGTTCAAACAAGGCCAGCAGCAGATCAACCATCAGGGCGGCCGGAAACAGATACCCTGCTTTATCCTCGACTACGACATCTGCGACATCTATATTACCGTACATCCGCTCGGCGCGATCCGTAACGCGCCGCGCAATAGCAATCATGAGCCGCTCAAGCGGGCAACGCTCTCTCAGGTACTCGCCCTGATCGAAGACAGCGCGAGCAGCGATTCACTCCTGTAACCAGAGCGCCGCATCCAGCGCATAATAGGTCAGGATACCATCGGCTCCGGCCCGTTTAAAAGCTACCAACGTCTCCAGCACCGTTTTTTTCTCGTCCAGCCAGCCGTTTTGTACCGCCGCCTTGATCATGGCGTATTCGCCGCTTACCTGATAGACATAAGTCGGAGCAGCGTATGCCTCCTTGACCCGACGAACGATATCGAGATACGGCAGACCCGGTTTGATCATCACCATATCCGCACCTTCCTGCAAGTCCATGGCGACTTCCCGTAGCGCCTCATTGCCATTGGCTATATCCATCTGATAAGTATGTTTGTCACCTGCTCCAAGATTGGCCGACGAACCGACCGCATCACGGAAAGGGCCATAAAAACTTGAAGCGTATTTAGCGGAGTAAGCAAGTATCCGGGTATGGATCAATCCGTGCCCGTCCAGATTGCGGCGGATGGCTCCGACTCTACCGTCCATCATGTCCGAGGGCGCGACGATATCAGCCCCGGCCATGGCATGTGCCTGCGCCTGACGAACCAGTACCGCCAGCGTTTCGTCGTTCAGCACATAGCCGTCACCATCGATCAGCCCATCCTGGCCGTGACTGGTATAGGGATCGAGCGCTACATCGGTAATTATTCCGAGCCCGGGAAAGGCTTCCTTCAAAGCCCTTACCACACGCGGAACCAAACCTCGGGGATTATAGGCTTCACAAGCATCCAGCGATTTTAATGAAGCATCGATGACCGGAAAGATAGCCAGCGCCGGAATTCCCAGCGTCACGCAACGCTGCGCCACCGGCAATAACCGATCGAGCGAAACCCGTTCGACGCCGGGCATCGACGCCACAGCTTCGCAACGATTTTCGCCATCGAGCACGAAAACAGGATAGATCAAATCGTCGACTGTTAATATGTTCTCCCGCATCAGGCGGCGACTGAAGTCATCTCGGCGCATGCGGCGCATGCGAGTTAAAGGATAAATGGCATTTGAATTCATTTTCAATTCTTGCAAAAAATAGTGAACTTTTCAAAAACGCACCGCTCTTACTATGCAGATGGTGTAGTTTGCCGTCTCCCGCTTCTCCTCCCTGAGCGGGCGTTCTGACGCTAGTCAGAACATTTTAACCTCGGCTATACTCCCCTTTAGCCGAGGTTTTTTTCGTTTTGAACATACGACTCAAACCATTTGGAAACAACTGCTTCGACTTCCTCCTGACCCTGCTTTTTCAGACTCGAAAACAATTGCGCGGAAAATACCGGAGACAATTTTTCGAATTCCTGACGGACAAAGCGCAAAGTTGCTGCGGCATCGCTACGATTAAGTTTATCACTTTTCGTCAGCAGACAATGGACCGGCTTACCCGTAGGCAAAAACCAGTTCAACATGACCTGATCCAGTTCAGTCAAAGGATGCCGCGCATCCATTATTAATACCAGCCCGCACAACTGGGGCCTCAATGTCAGGTAATCGCCCAGTAAACCGCGCCAGTGATCCTTGACCGCATTCGGCACTTTCGCAAAACCGTATCCCGGCAAATCGACCAGATAGCGCTGCGCACCGAGACTAAAATAATTGATATGCTGCGTCCTGCCGGGTGTTTTGCTCACAAACGCCAGCCGGGTTCTATTAGCCAGAGTATTGATAGCACTCGATTTTCCGGCATTCGAACGGCCCGCGAATGCTACCTCGGCCAGACTTTCTGCAGGCAAATCACACAAATGATTAACGGTAGTATAAAATGCTGCTGGTTGAAAAAAATTCATAAATTTAATACCGAAATCGTCGCCCGACAGATCGAGCTGGCGTGAAAAATAAAATGAGGATAGAATAATCGTTTTTTAGCATGTTACGGTAGAGGAGCTTACAATTGAAGTCACAAATGAAGAATATTATGGCGTTTGCGGCATTCGCTGCTTTGACCACGGTTTCTCTTGCTCACGCGGACGATGCCAGCTCCCAGAGCGGCCCGGCCAAAGCGCAACAGTTGGTAACTACAGTTTGCGCAGCATGTCACGGGGCCGACGGCAATAGCACTTCGCCTACCTACCCTAACCTGGCAGGTCAGCAACCAGAGTATATCACCAAGCAGTTAATGAATTTCAAATCGGGCGCCCGTAAAAACCCTATCATGCAAGGAATCGTAGCGAGCAGCAACCTTACACCTGACGACATGAAGAACCTGGGCATATATTTTTCTCAACAGGTGCTTAAACCGGGCGCGGCGAAAAATAAAACCCTGGCCGAAGAAGGTCAGAAAATCTATAAAGGCGGCGATGCAGCCACCGGTACGCCGGCATGTGCAGCGTGCCACGGACCGACCGGCGCAGGCATTCCTTCGGAATTCCCACGCCTTGCAGGCCAGCACTCGGAATACATTTACGCTCAGCTCAACAATTTCCGTCTTGGCGACCGTTCCAACGATGGCGGCAAAATGATGCGTACCATTGCAGGCCGATTGACCGATCACGAAATGAAGGCAGTAGCCGAATACGTTTCAGGTCTGCATTAATCAATTACTGCCGGAACCTGGCATTAGATTGATGGTCTGACATTTGGATTCTGGGGGTGGCGGCAGTCACCCCCCTTTTATTTTCTGGGCGGATATCGATTTTCAATGACAAAAACGTCTGCACCATTTGCTCGTTCGTTTTATGAACTTCTAAGTTCAATGCGTTTTGCTATCAGCCTGTTTACCGTACTGGCTATCGCTTCAATCATCGGCACCGTTTTAAAACAAAACGAACCTTACGCCAATTATATTATTCAGTTCGGCCAATACTGGTTTACCGTATTCGAATGGCTGGGACTCTACGATGTATACCGCACCCCGTGGTTTGTCATCATTCTGGCTTTTTTGGTCCTGTCCACCAGCACCTGCATTTATCGCAATATGCCCGGCATGATGCGAGAAATCCGCAGTTACCGCGAACACGCCACCGAACAGTCGCTACGCCATTTCCACCACCATGCCGAGTTCGGTACGAGCGGCAACCCTTTAGCGATATTGATGCAGTATCTCGATGTGCAAGGCTATCGTTATAAACAGGTGCAAAGCGGCAATACGACCTTACTGGCGGCCAAACGCGGCAGCGCCAACCGGTTCGGCTACCTGTTTACGCACAGCGCTATCGTGCTGATCTGTATCGGGGGGTTGCTCGACAGCAACCTGCCGCTCAAAGTAGAACAAGCCTTTGGGATAAAACGCCTGGAAACGCGCGATATCCCTGCAAGCCAGGTTCCTGCAATCAGCCGGCTATCCTCGAGCAATCTGTCATTCCGCGGCAATGTCACCATCCCCGAAGGCACGAGCGCAGACGTGGTTTTCCTCAATATTGCCGACGGCTATATGGTGCAGGATCTTCCTTTCAAGATTGCCTTGAACAAGTTTCATATCGAGCATTACAGCACCGGCCAGCCCAAAGCTTTTGCCAGTGACATCGTCATTCTCGACAAAACTACGGGCTTGCCTTTGTTAACACACACCATTACCGTCAATCACCCGCTCACTTATGACGGCATAGCCATATATCAAGCCAGTTTCGGCGACGGGGGCACCCGACTCAATATAGACGGATGGAATCTTTTCGATCACAACGGCACTTCATTTCCGGTCACGGGAGCCGTCCATAATCAATCTAAAATTGCCGCGGACAATACCCGTTACACCATCGAATTTACCGATTTTCGTCCGTTCAATATCGAAAACCTCGGCGGTAACGACACGCCGCAACGCGATACGCGGGCAGTATTAGGCGGCAACGCCGTAGCCGACAAAAAAAACCTGCACAACGTCGGCCCCAGTTTTCAATATAAAGTCCGCGATCCCGAGGGACAAGCGCATGAATACAGCAATTACATGCTGCCCATGCTGATAGATGGCCGATGGTTTTTGCTCTCGGGGATGCGAGGCGCTCCTAACGAACCTTTCCGTTATATTCGCTTTCCACTTGATCCGGAGCGCACGCTATCGGGATTTATGCGCTTGCGTGGAGCTATGCTTAATCCCGCCCTGTTCCCGGAAATTGCTCAGCATTTTGCTCAAAGCGTATTACACGGAAGCAATCCGACTGCGCAAGCAACATTGGCGAACAGCACAGTTAAAATTCTGGAGATATTCAGCAAAGGCGGCTATAAGACATTATCCAATTTCATCGAAACCAAAATTCCTGCCGCACAGCGCGACGAAGCGGCCCGAACTTATCTGAAGATTCTGGAGCTGTCTGCATTCGAGGCTTATAGCATTGCACAGGAACAGGCGCACCGTCCGCAACCGCAAATGAACGATGAAACCGGCTGGTTCATTCGGGACAGCCTGAACACGATCAACGATATATTTTTTTATGGCGCACCGGTATATCTGCAACTTGCTACGTTTAACGAAGTCCAAGCAACGGGTTTGCAGTTGACGAGATCGCCCGGAGAATTTATTGTATTCGGAGGTTCGGGTCTGCTCGTTCTGGGCGTATTTACCATGTTCTTTGTACGCGAACGTCGACTATGGTTGTTGATTAAACCGAATCAGGTATTATTCGCCATGTCCAGTAATCGTAAAACCCTGGATTTTGAGAATGAATTTACAATGCGCAAACAACACCTTGCCGAAATTTTAAAGGAAACCTGATATGCAACTCAGCCAGACTATGCCGCGCCCTGCCCTGATCAAGCAGCTCGATGTTTTCGATTGGCTCTTCGCCATGTTGCTGTGGGGCGGCGCAACTTATGCTTTCAACCTATACGGATCGCACATGGATAGCTATGAAAAAGGCTTCCTGTTCGGTTTCGCAGCGATTTTCTCTGCGCTGGGATGGACATGGAAACCGATACGTCTGCTGCTGCTTACCGTTGCGGTTTTCAGTTTGTTGGGCATAGCCGATTATCACGGCGATCTTGCCCGGGCCCAGTCCTCCTTTTTTCTGAAATATTTCCTGGCAAGCCAGACCGCCATCATGTGGATGAGTGTGCTTTTTGTACTGGCGACACTGACTTACTGGATAGGCTTTGCCGCACGCTCGGAATTTGCGGCGAAAGTCGGCAGCGCGCTGACCTGGAGCGCATTGACGATGGGCATCATCGGACTGCTGGTGCGCTGGTACGAGTCCTATCTGATCAGCCCCGATGTCGGACACATCCCTATTTCCAATCTGTATGAAGTGTTTATTTTATTTTCCATCATCACGGCACTCCTTTATTTATATTATGAAAACCGCTACGCCAACCGGCAAATGGGCGCTTTCGTATTACCGGTAATCAGCGCGGCTGTGGGTTTCCTGCTGTGGTACACTTTTGACCGACAAGCGCAGAACATTCAACCGCTGGTGCCTGCTCTGCAATCGTACTGGATGAAAATCCATGTCCCGGCCAATTTTATCGGCTACGGTTCGTTTTCGCTCGCCGCCATGGTCGGCGTTGCCTATCTGCTGGCTGACAAAGGCATCTTGGCGTCGCGCCTCCCCAAACTGGAAGTGCTGGACGATGTCATGTACAAATCCATCGCCGTCGGTTTCGGTTTCTTCACCGTTGCCACCATCCTCGGCGCATTGTGGGCAGCCGAGGCGTGGGGTGGTTATTGGTCCTGGGATCCGAAAGAAACCTGGGCGCTGATCGTCTGGCTGAATTATGCGGCATGGCTGCATATCCGCCTGGTCAAAGGCCTGCGCGGACCATTATTGGCATGGTGGGCAGTGGTCGGCTTATTCGTAACCATCTTTGCCTTTTTGGGCGTGAACATGTTTTTATCGGGGCTGCATTCTTACGGTACGCTGTGAACCGGGTTTATTCCTGACATAATCGAACCGCAGTTGCAAGATAAATTCCGCGAGATGGTGCGCCTGAGACAGATACTACGGCCCGTTAAAATCGCAAGCCGAGATTAACCAGCAGCAGGATGCCTGTTCTAGCGCTGTCTATTGGGCATTGCGTGAAGGCAAGGTATTGTATGACACGGCATGTGCCGCCTGTTGAGCTTG
>JAJYPZ010000146.1 GCA_021794855.1 Pseudomonadota bacterium
GGTCATGACTGTCATGTTCGGTATGCAGCGCAGATAACTCAGGTCGAAGCTGCCGGCATGGGTCGGGCCGTCGGCGCCGACCAGACCCGCCCGGTCGATGGCGAAAACGACGGGCAGATTCTGCAGGGCGATGTCGTGGATCAGCTGGTCGTAAGCGCGTTGCAGAAACGTGGAATAAATCGCCACGACCGGTTTGTAGCCGTCAGCGGCCAGTCCGGCAGCAAAAGTCAGTGCATGTTGCTCGGCGATGCCGACGTCGAAATATCGGTCTGGATACAACTCCGAAAAACGCACCAGTCCAGACCCTTCGCGCATGGCCGGAGTAATGCCGATCAAGCGTGGTTCAAGAGCGGCCATATCGCAGAGCCAGTCGCTGAAAATTTGCGTGTAACTAGGCTTGCCGCCGATTTTTTCGAGTATGCCGAGATCGGGCTCGAAAGCGGGTACGCCGTGATATAAGCAGGGATTTTCTTCGGCGCGCGGATAGCCTTTGCCTTTTCTGGTTACTACGTGCAGGAATTGCGGCCCCGGCAGACGGCGGATATTGCTCAGGGTTTCTATCAGCACATCCAGATCGTGCCCGTCGATCGGCCCGATATAATTGAAACCGAATTCTTCGAACAGGGTACCCGCCGGCGTGACCATCCCTTTGACATGTTCTTCGGCGCGTTTTGCCAGTTCCAGCATCGGCGGGACGTGCGATAGTACTTTTTCGCTGGCGCGGCGAGCCGCCGTGTAAAAACGTCCGGAAATCAGTTTGGCCAGATAATTGTTAAGCGCACCGACGTTGGGCGAAATCGACATATCGTTGTCGTTGAGGATGACGAGCAGGTTGGCGTCCATATTGCCTGCGTTGTTAAGCGCTTCGAACGACATGCCCGCCGTCATGGCGCCGTCGCCGATAATGGCGACAGCGCGCCGGTCGAGACCGGATAGTTTGGCGGCTACTGCCATCCCCAGCGCGGCGGAAATGGAGGTACTGGAATGACCGGTGCCGAATGTATCGAATTCGCTTTCTTCCCGTTTGGGAAACCCGGCTATTCCGCCAGTTTTGCGCAGACCTGACATGCCGTTGCGACGGCCGGTAAGGATTTTATGAGGATAGCATTGATGACCCACATCCCAGACCAGGCGGTCGTCCGGTGTATTGTATACGTAATGCAAGGCAATCGTCAGTTCGACCGCGCCGAAATTGGAAGCGAAATGTCCCCCTGTCAGTGCAATGCTGTCGAGCATGAAGTCTCGTAAGGATTGTGCGAGTATGTGCAGGTCCTCGCGTTTTAACAAACGCAATTCTGTGGGAGTGTCGATGCGGTCCAGTAACGGGTAAGTTCGGTTCAAAATGTTCTCTGTACAATAATATCTGCCAGTTGACGTAAACGCAGGTTATGGGTGAATTGGTCCAGTGAAGCGGTCGCTTCTTCGTGCAGAGAGCGGGCAAGCGACCTCGCATCGGCTATTCCCATCAAACTGACATAGGTCGGTTTGTTCTGTTCGGCGTCTTTGCCGGCGGTTTTGCCCAAAGCGCTCGTAGGGGCGGACGCATCGAGTATATCGTCGACTACCTGAAACGCAAGGCCGACGCATTTGGCGTAATGGTCCAGCCTGTCGAGTTCCGCTTCCGTTAGTTCGTTGCCGCAATACGCTCCGAACATGACGGCGGAGCGTATCAGTGCGCCGGTTTTGTGGATATGCATTAATTCGAGTTCGGGTAGCGTCAGGTTTGCACCCACACTGTCGAGATCGATCGCCTGGCCGCCTGCCATGCCACGCGAACCGGCGGCCGTTGCCAGCAGCTTGACCATTTCGAGCTGTCGTGCGGCGCTAATACCTTCGACCGGCGAGGACAATACTTCAAAGGCCAGACTCTGCAAGCTGTCGCCCACCAATAAAGCGGTCGCTTCGTCGAATTCGACATGGCAGGTGGGCTTTCCTCGCCGCAGCACATCGTTATCCATACAAGGCAGATCGTCGTGCACCAGAGAATAGGCATGTATCAATTCCACTGCGCAAGCTGCTGCCATTATGCGATCGGGGTCGGTCTCGCTGATTTCGCCTGCAGCATAGGCGAGCAAAGGGCGTATCCGTTTTCCTCCGCCGAGCACGGCATAGCGCATCGCGGCATGAAGCCGGACAGGAAAGCCGGAAGAATCGGGTAAATAGCGTTCCAGCGCAGCTTCGGTACGGATAAGTAGCGTATCCGACCAGCTTGAAAAATCAGTTGTCATGCGTTACGCCCGGATTGTTGAATGCTTGTAGCGTGCCGTTTTCGAGAATTTGTACTTGTTGTTGCGCGGCCGTCAGCGTACTGTGGCAGAATTGTAATAATTCCGTTCCGCGTTGATAGGCGGCCAGCGATTGTTCCAGTGTCAGCTGGCCGGATTCCATTTCACTGATCAGGACTTCCAGTTCGGTCATTGCGGTTTCAAAACTGGCGGGAGGGGAAACAGGATGAGTCATCGCGATAACATATTCGTAAATTGATAAATCTTACCGAATAATTGCGCTTAGCGCTATTATTAGCGATAATTCCGGGCTTGATTGTCGACGGCGGTCTGTGTTTTTTTATTAACGGGGGGTTAAGCGGCTGGCGCGCCGTCTTAATATATTGTCTTTTGGTCACTTCGTTAGGGGTGTACTCGCTATATGTCTGATTTGGCTGTTGCATCACAGTTGTCGCACACTGCTTCTCAATTACCGGTCAGCTGGTATTTCGATCCCGATATTTATGCATTAGAGCTTGAAATTCTGTTTGCCCGGGGGCCGGGCTATGTCGGACACCAATTGATGGTGCCCGAATCAGGCGACTATCATGTTCTCGATACGACCAATCAAGCATCGATGCTGGTGCGGAATGAGCGCGGTATCGTTTTGCTGTCGAACATTTGCCGGCACCGACAGGCGATGATGTACGAAGGACGGGGTCGTCTGCGCAATATCGTTTGTCCCTTGCATCGCTGGACTTACGATAAAGAAGGCAAGCTACTCGGTGCACCTCATTTCCCCGATAATCCATGCCTTGATCTGGGCAGTACGCCGCTGCAAAACTGGAACGGCCTGTTGTTCGGCGGCCAACGCGACGTCGCGGCCGACCTCGCCAATCTGGGCGTAACGCAGGCGCTGAATTTCGATGGTTATATGCTCGATAAGGTCATGGTCGAGGAATACGAATGCAACTGGAAAACCTTTATCGAGGTCTATCTCGAAGATTATCATGTAGAACCGTTCCATCCGGGTCTCGGTAATTTTGTGACCTGCGCCGATCTGAAATGGGAATACGGCGACTGGTATAGCGTACAGACGGTAGGCGTATCTCGCCGGCTGAGCAAGCCGGGCAGTCCTGTCTATCAGAAATGGCAACAGCAGGTTTTGAAATATCGTGACGGCGCGGTGCCGGACCAAGGCGCGATCTGGCTGACGTATTATCCGAATATCATGGTGGAATGGTACCCTCATGTGTTGGTAGTCAGCACCATTATTCCGACGGGCATCGAATCGTGCCGGAACGTGATCGAATTCTATTATCCCGAAGACATTGCTTTATTCGAACGCGAACTGGTCGAAGCGGAGCAAGCGGCCTATGCTGAAACCGCGCTGGAGGACGACGAGATATGCCGTCGCATGCAGCGCGGTCGTCGAATGCTGTACGAACAGGGTAAAGAAGAATCGGGTCCGTATCAATCGCCGATGGAAGACGGCATGGTGCATTTTCACGAGTTTATCCGCCGACAGATTTCGTCGCATCTTTAACGATTGACCCGAACTATTTTTTCCCGTTTTCATAATGCTCAGGTACGCGATCTGGTCTGGGTAATGGCATCGCCGAATCTGCTGGCAGAGGCAGACTGGCTGATAGGCGATCGTGAGTGCGAAAAAATATTAGCGGCGGCAATGCCTGCGTTGCTGGCGCTGGATCGTCATCCCGAACCGCTGCTGGCATGGCTGGCCGCCCGCAGCCCAAAACGGCTTGGGCCGTATTTTGAGTTGCTGGTTGCCTACTGGCTCGCTTTCCTGATCGATGCGAACTGGTATGCGACCAACAAAATTGTGAAATCCGGCCGTATTACGGTGGGGGAATACGATCTGCTCTGGCGTTCAGGCGCTGGACAGTTGCATCATTGGGAAGTATCGGCAAAATTATATTTGCAGGTTAATCCGGATCGCGGCTTCGCCGGTTATATCGGTACCATGAAACACGACAGGCTGGATTTGAAAGTAGCGCGTTTGCGCGACAAACAGTTGCATCTGGCCGTTACGCCTGAAGGGGCAACGGCTCTTCCTGAGCCGGGTGAACACGTCCGTTGCCGGGCTTTATTTAAAGGATGGTTGTTTTATCCGCGCCAGGTACCGGATTTTTCAGCTACCGGATTATCGCCGCGGCATCTGAGCGGCTGGTGGGCGCATTGGCACAATTCGGAATTTGTGCTGCAACCGAATCTAAGGTGGCGTATATTGGAACGTCTGTCGTGGCTTGCGCCGGTGCGGTGCGATGTGAGTTCCGAATCGAGTACTG
>JAJYPZ010000147.1 GCA_021794855.1 Pseudomonadota bacterium
TTCGGATTGGTAATGGAGTCCACGCTTAAATTGCTATCGGTATACGTGGTGGTAGAGCCGGACGTAGTTCCGGTAATAGTAAAATAGGGAGCCCATAATTGCAGCGAAGTATTGGGCGGAGGAGAACTGGTAACCGGAGGCGGGGCGGGCGGCGGAGCAGAGCCGCCTCCGCCCCCACCCCCACCGCAGCCGCTTAAAGTCAAGCTTGCCAGCAAGATAAACGCTAGTTGTACTTTTTTTGACCGGTTCATTTTTTCTTCCCTAGATAATTTTATGCTGGACAATTAACGCTTTTTTTATCGTTAAAGGGTTTTTAATTCGAATAGCCGATTCAGGATTTTGTTTAAGGCCGTATGACGGTCTCTCAGGAAGCAGGCCACATTTGCGACGGTGCATATAGTCAGGCCGCTACCGAACATCATCCAGCCTCTGGGAGCCCAGCCCTCTTTACCCGATATGGTCGTCAAAAGGTCGCTGTTCAGATGTGTGATGCGATTGTTGGCGAAACATAATTCGGCTGCCATATCGGTAAATAGCTGATCAAGTTCGCCTACCGCTTCTATCAAAGCGCCGTCATCCTGAAAGCGCAAAGCGGCAACCACGCCATCAATTTCAAGCAAGCTCGCCAATTCCGTCATGGGTTAGCCTCTGTATGATCGTTAAACAGGCGAAAAGCCTCATCGTAATCGAAGTCGACGCTTTGTCCGATGACGGCCTTGCCGTCCATGCCCATCATTACGTGATCCAGACTCATGAAGGCGAAACCGCGTTCGGGCAGGAATCCTGCCAGACCGGTATTATTAAACCAGGCGGTAGCCTGCATCCGGTAGATCGCCATATTTGCCGCGCACATTTGTGCGACGATCTCGGCAAAATTCCGATCCAGACTGCCGCACATATTGCTCAGTTCTCCGTTGCTAGTGAATTCGATGGCACCCTGTACGCCGGGCAGCGACATAAGTTGATCCAGTGTTGGCATAATTAAACTCCTATCTTTGCCTGACTTCGACGGTATCCAGTGCATTTGCCATGACGGAAACCAGTTTGTTGAAGGATGTGTTATTAGTTTGTACTATGCTCATGCTTTCGCCGATAGTAATAACGCTTGTTTCGGCTCCCCACATAATCCATCCCATGCAATTTTCCCACCCGGGTTTTCCAGAGATACGATTAAGTAACAAACCTTGCATTTCCATGATTTGCGTAATGGCTGCGCAAAACGTAGCCATTCTTACGCCTTGATCAGAGGAAAATGGACCTTCCAATTCGCGCATCAGGTATTTACGCGAATAAAGACCGGCGGCGATTACGCCAGTTTCCTTTAATAAATCCGACGAATGACTCATGCTGGCTCCTTTGAAACACCGAACTTATGTACTTTCAAAAAACTGTCTACTAAATGTTAAGTACGTAACAAATTATCTGGAATTAATATTGATCTCTGTACGGAGACGTACGCTGTTTGTGCGTAGTTTCAGAAATTTTGGAGAGGCGGCAGAATAGCTTAAATACTGGCAAACTTTGGGCTGTTAATAAGCGGCGGGATGACCAACAACCTATTTTCAATAAAAGATAAATAAAAACAATAGGTTGATGGATTTTTTTAAAAAACGCGGACGAAAAAAACCTCGGCCAAGGGGGGGTGGCCGAGGTAAAATGTTCTAACTAGTGTTAGAACCCGTCCCGGGGTGGAGACGGGGTAGCGTTCTGCTACCTGTTACTATGATAACCCTATATAAGAAAAAGTTCATACTTTTTTTAAATTTATCTCTTCGGGGGAATAAAGCCATCGGTATGATGGGGCGATCAAAAACAGGAAATTTTCCGTGACTGATTTCAGTGTCGCCAAATTGAGACAATAATATAACTATTTGTTATCAAGCACTTATGTGTTTATTGCTGATTTTTCCGTTTGTGGCGTCGGGATTCGGAGACAAAATTTCTGCATGATTGCTGTGTAATTTACAAGATTTAGTAACGCCAATGTAAATTTATTATAACAATCAATCAATTGTAAGAGAAATTAATAAATGGCCCGGATATTGCTTGGATACACGGCAACATAACTACTTAATTTATGTGCCATGAATCCATACGATATACAATCAGTAATCCAAGCTTCCAGAATCGCTCCTCCAATTCGGCGCAGTAGTATGACGCCACGACCTTGGACGGGTTTCTGGAAAGGCCTGTGGGTGGCGTTTTTCAGGACGGAAGGAACTGAGGCCGCTACGGATGCAGCGGATCCGGTCTGGAAACGGGCGGCGTCCTCGCGTCGTATGGCATTGATGGTGCTGGTCGCTGCGAGTACCGTAGTGGCGGCGGATCTGCTTTTTCATACTCAGACCGCCGGCAGTGCTTATCCGCTGCTACATTTTGCCCAGCTCGCACTATTCGTTTTGCTGTTTGGCTGGGTCACTGCCGGATTTGTGACGGCATTAATGGGATTATGGGTGCAATGGCGACCCGATCCTTATGCTTTGTCAATTAAACCGGTCGAAGGCAAACCCTTGGACCGGGAGGCGCGTACCGCTATCATCATGCCGATCTGCAATGAACCGGCAGGACCTGTATTCGCCGGCTTGCGCGCTACCTGCGAATCGCTCGCAGCGAGCGACGGTGCTGACTTGTTCGATGTATACGTACTGTCGGATACTTACGATCCTGCGATGCGCACCCAGGAATTTGCCGCATGGTCTGCTCTGAAAGAGCAATTGGGTGACAGCTGCCGGCTTTATTACCGGCTGCGTCAGCACCGTACCCGGCGTAAAGCCGGTAACGTTGCCGATTTCTGCCGTCGCTGGGGCAGTAATTACCGTTACATGGTGGTACTGGACGCTGACAGCGTCATGACGGGCGATACCATAACATCGCTGGTGCGGATGATGGAAGCGAATCCCAAGGCCGGTATCATACAGACTGCGCCGCGCGCTTGCGGCGTCCAGACCTTGCACGCACGGGCACAGCAATTTGCCGGACGCGTAGTAGGCCGTCTTTTTACTGCCGGCATGCAATTCTGGCAGTTGGGCGAGTCTCATTATTGGGGGCATAACGCAATTATTCGGGTTGAGCCTTTCATCAAGCATTGCGCTTTGGCGAAACTCTCCGGTACCGGCGGTCTTTCCGGTGAAATTCTTTCCCACGATTTCGTCGAAGCCGCGCTGATGCGCAGAGCGGGATATTACACCTGGCTGACCACGGAGCTGGAGGGAAGCTATGAACAGCAGCCGTCCAATCTGATGGAAGAACTGCAACGCGATCGTCGCTGGTGTCAGGGCAATCTGATGAACGCGCGTCTTATTACCGAGCCGGGTTTTCAGCCGGTACATCGCGCCATGCTGGTGACGGGAGCGATGGCTTATGTTTCAGCGCCTCTCTGGCTTGCGTTTTTACTGATCAGCTTGAGCTTGCGTCTGCTCGAACCGCATAGTGCAACCGCTCACCTTTTTTCCTGGCTCGGAATGTCGTCTACTCTGGAGCTGCTGTGGGCTTTTACTTTGGGCATGCTGTTTTTACCGCGCATGCTGGCGGTGGCCACCATAATTCGCAAGGGCGAACAGGGGACTTATGGCGGCAGTATGGCCTTGATCAAAAGTTCGATATTCGAAGCCGTGTTGTCGGCCGTACAGGCACCCATACGGATGATCGCGCATACGCTGTTTGTCGTGACTGCCCTGACGGGTCTGAACCTGGACTGGAAATCGCCGATGCGTGAAGCCCATTCTATTCTCTGGGGCGATGCATTGCGTCGTTTCATGCCGGTCATGCTGGCTGTTACAGCAGGATTGGTAGCGACGTTCGCAACTTACCGCGATGCGGTCTGGTGGCTGTTGCCGGTAGGTTTGCCTTTGCTGTTTGCTGCTCCGTTGACGGTATTTACCAGCGAATCGCGTCTGGGTCTGTTCTTGCGCCATCATCGCTGGCTGCTTACTCCCGAAGAGCGTACCATGCCTGCAGTCCTAGTTCGCGCCTGGGTCTGAGCAGCAATTCAAATACATGGCCGAAGCGTTCGCTTCGGCCATGTTGCAGTAAAATTCTTCCGTATACACTACAAAGGTTACGCCTATGTCCGAATTTAACCGACGCCAATTTCTTGGCATGCTGGCTACCGCTGCCGCTTCGACCGCATTACCCTGGACCGATGCGCTTGCGGCGGATGCCGGACTCGCCCTGGGTCCTGCTGCCGCGTTTTCATGGGAAGGCCTGATCAAACTGGCTAAGGCCATGTCAAAAAAGCCTTATCAGCCGGAATTGCAGCCCGATCGCAATGTACTTGAACAAATCGACTGGGACGCGCACGGTAAAATCCGCTTTAAACCCGAAGAGGCATTGTTTGCTAACGGGCCGGGGCAATATCCGATTTCATTTTTTCATCCGGGAAAATTTTTCCAGTATCCGGTAGAAATGTACCGTCTGGATAATATCGAAGATAAAAAGCATCCTCACACCGTAGCGCGTGAAATTCTGTTCGATAAACGGCATTTCGAGATGCCTGTCGACAGTC
>JAJYPZ010000148.1 GCA_021794855.1 Pseudomonadota bacterium
TCGTCTCCCAATCCGGTCACAACGACCGGCAATACGTTAAGTATACTGCTATCGGCTGTCGGCGATAAAGCGATGCTGACATCGCGCGCCAGAATCCGTACGCGCAGCGTTTGCCACAACGCAACGCCGGTGTCACGCACCCACAAATTGCCGCCGGCAAAATCCAGCCGGCTTAAATGCCATTGCCGGTCATGGCCGATAACGGTAGCCGACAATACTACTCCGGCGTCTTCATTCAAACGTATCGGCAGATCGAGACGCGCCAACATGCCGGTAAATGAACCGCTGGCTAGTACCCGTCCCTGCTCCAGCAGAACAAGATGATCGGCCAGGCGTGAAATTTCTTCGATTGCATGACTGACGTATAATACCGGAATCTCCATCTCGCCGTGCAATCGTTCCAGATAAGGAAGCACTTCTTTTTTGCGTTTGGCGTCCAGCGCCGCCAGCGGCTCATCCATCAGCAATATTCCGGGGCTCACCGCCAGCGCCCGTGCGATTCCGGCGCGCTGCAGCTCGCCACCCGACAAAGCCGCCGGCATTCGATCCAGCAGATGACCGATGCCCAGCAGCTCTATCGCCCGTTCCAGCGATATGCGCCGCAGTGAAGCCGGTACTCTGCTCAGACCGTATTCCAGATTGCGCCGGATAGTAAGATGCGCAAACAGACTCGCTTCCTGAAACACATAACCGAGCGGACGGCGATGTACAGGCAGAAATATCCCCCGCTTATCGTCCTGCCAGACTTGACCGTTTACCTCGAGATAGCCGCCAGGTATCCGCACAAGACCGGCAATTGCACGCAGCAAAGTCGTTTTGCCGGAACCGGAAGCCCCATATAGCACAGTCACCCCGCGCCCGGGCACTTCGAAATCGACATCGAGCAAAAAATCGGGATAATCGAGTCGAAACCGCGCACGAATAATATCGACTGTAGTCATTGCCGCCATTTTCTTCTGCCGGTCGGATGGAATAAATGCAACATCAGCAATGCCGCGAATGAAAATCCGACCATGATCGCCGCCAGCCAGTGCGCCTGCGTATATTCCAGCGCCTCGACATGATCGTAAATTTGCACCGAGACGACGCGCGTTCTATCCGGGATATTGCCGCCTATCATCAGCACTACGCCGAATTCGCCCACCGTATGGGCAAAACCGAGAACGATGGCGGTCAAAAATCCCGGCTTCGCCAAGGGCAATGCCACACTCACAAAAGCATCGAACGGCGAAGCGCGCAAAGTGGCCGCTACTTCCAGCGGACGCTCGCCGATCGCCTCGAACGAGTTCTGTATCGGCTGCACTACAAAAGGCAACGAATAAAATACGGAGGCCAGCACCAGCCCCCAGAACGTAAACGGCAGCATGCCCAGTCCCAGGGCCTGGGTAAAATGACCTATCGGTCCGTCCGGTCCCATCGCCAGCAGCAGATAAAACCCCAACACCGACGGCGGCAACACGATAGGCAGCGCAACCAGCGCGCCCAGCGGCACTTTCAGCCACGAACGCGTGCGCGCCAGCCACCAGGCGATGGGCGTACCGGTCAGCAGCAGCAATAAAGTAGTGACTGTCGCCAGACGCAGGGTCAGCCAGATAGCGCCGAGATCGGCATCACTGAGCATGGAAGCTTCCGTTACGCATTGTCAACATTGTTTGTCTGTCAGTTAAGGCAGTAAGCGGCATGGCTGGCAACGCACTGCCGAGTCACTTCCGAGAGGCTCGACAAGGTACGCTGTTCATCGCCTTCCAATGCTTTCATGGCAAAAATGCTGGCAGTTTTGTGCATCTTCATGCCTGTCAATACCATCCTCACTATCAGCACGCTGTTCATTGGTACGCCCTCTTTATATCGCCGATTTTAACCTGACCATTCGCACGCAAGCTCCAGTCTCACTAAAAACCGTAGCCGTAAGCCTTGATGATCGTTCTGGACTTATCACTTTTGAGATATTTCAGCAATGCCGCAGCCGCAGGATTGGCTTTCCCTTTAGTCAGCAATACGGCGTCTTGCCGAATCAGACTATACAAAGTGGCCGGCACTATCCATCCGGAACCGTTTTTGAATTTTCCGTCCCAATATACCTGCGACAAGGCGACAAATCCCAATTCGGCATTGCCCGTACTCACAAACTGATAAGTCTGGGCGATATCTTCGCCTTGTACTAATTCGGGTTGCAATGCATGCATCAATCCTAGTCCGGTCAATACCTGAACGGCTGCGACTCCGTAGGGAGCGAGTAGCGGATTCGCCAGTGCGATATGCCGGAAACGCCCGGTTTTCAGCACCTGGCCGCGATCGTCGACGTAACCCGGTCGCGCCGACCATAGCGCCAGCCTGCCGACGGCATAAGTAAAACGGCTGCCTTGAATTCCGAGCTTTTCCTGCTCTATCCGGTACGGTGTTTTGTCGTCTGCCGCCAGCAGAATATCGAAAGGCGCGCCATTTTTGATCTGTACGTAAAATTTTCCGGTTGCGCCGAACGACAAGGCGACCTTGTACCCGGTATCCTGCTCGAAATCGGCGGCGATGATCTTCATCGGCGTGGCAAAATTGGCGGCAACTGCGACTTGCACTTCGGTCGCACTTGCCGCGTTAGCCGCAACTGCCAGAACAACTCCCCACAGGAGAGCGAATTCGATTTTCATGGGACTTTCCCTTCGAACAGTCAATCTGCACTATCTCAAACAGTAATCGTCCCTGCCATGACCCATCGATCCGATGCGCGTCGATCGCCGCCAACTTGCTGCCCCAAACTTCGCTCATTATCGTAACATAGTTGCATCGATACCGTCGGCAAACCACCTTGTCGGGTCGCATTCGGATAGCATTTTTACAAATACAGTACGTATAAAAAATCAATCTGCAAGAAAATCGCTATGTCAGGTTTTATTGGAAACTCGCAGCCATAACGCAGCCTATTACTCTGTTATCATATTAGTTTTGATAAATCGAAACAGATATTCAAATCCAGATCATGAGTGTAAAAAATACGCCGGACATATGGCCTCCTGGCAACAGTGAAATGGGAGCCGTGATTCGCCATATCGATTGGTCCCGGACATCGCTGGGCTCTATCGACAAATGGCCGGGTAGTTTGCGAACTGCGGTAACCGCTGCGCTCGATTCATCGTGGCCGACAATTATCCTGTGGGGAGAAGAATTAATCCAGATCTATAACGATGCCTATCGGGATATTCTGAGTCTGCGCCATCCCGCTGCAATGGGACAACGTACGCAAGAATGCTGGCCGGAAGTCTGGCATTTCAATGAGCCGATTTATCGCCGTATCCTGAATACCGGAGAATGCGTTCATTTTGAAGATCAGGAATACGTCATTGAGCCTTCCGGTTTTAGCGAGATACGCTACTTTACCATCACCTATTCTCCCGCTCGCAATGAATTCGGAACCATATGCGGCGTACTGGTGATCGCCATTGAAACAACGCGGAAAGTACTTGCAGAACGTGAAAATAAAGCCTTGTTAAAAGCGACGCAGTTATCCGCCGACCAATTACAGCAGATATTCGACGAAGCTCCCAGCTTTATGGCGCTTCTTAAAGGACCTGAACATATCTTCGAGATTGTCAATGCTGCTTACATGCTCTTGTTGCCAAATCGCGACGTAATAGGAAAATCAGTAGCCCAGGTTATCCCGGCAGCGGAATGCCAGAGTTTTATAAAACAGCTGGACGAAGTATATGCTACGGGCGAGCCTTATATCGCTTCGCATATACCGACCTCCTTGAAAAAATCGCCGGATGCTCCGGTTACCCGGATTTACCTGAATGTAGTCTATCAACCGATTAAAGATGCCGAAGGTCGAGTTTTTTCGATTTTCGTGCTGGGCAATGACGTCACTTCGCAACGTCTGGCGCAAATCGAATTAGCCCGGCTCAATCAGGAATTAACCGAAGAAGTCCAACAAGTAATCCTTGCCCGCGAAGCGGCACGCATCGCCAATGAACGCTGGGAACTCGCCATCGAAAGCTCCGGGGGTGGTGTTTGGGACTGGGATATCCGCTCCAATAAAGTTTTGTATTCGGCACGCATGACCGAAATACTGGGTTATGACGAGAACGAACTGGACTCTACCCTCGAAACCTGGAAATCCCGCCTGCATCCAGATGATCGCGAACATGTACTCGAAGCGCTACAAAACTGTCTGATGGCAATCACTCCCAGTTTTCATGCCGAATATCGCATCCAGAACAAAGATGGCGATTATATCTGGGTCGCATCCCACGGCATAGTTGTGGAACGCGACACCGAATATCGGGCCGTACGCGCAACCGGCATGATGTCCGATATCACCCAGCACAAACAAACCGAACAGGAACAATGGAATCAAGCGAATTTCGACACGCTGACCGGACTACCGAACCGTCGGCTGTTTCGAAACCGGCTCGACCAGGCCGTCAAAAAGTCGCAACGTTCCAGTTCGATTCTCGCCTTGTTGTTCATCGATCTGGATCGAT
>JAJYPZ010000149.1 GCA_021794855.1 Pseudomonadota bacterium
GCCGCTGGACCAGTTCCAGTTATTGAAGTTCATGGAGAGGTAGCCGAGATTCGGCCGATTGAACCGATTGCAGTTCCCGCTGAGACAATAGCTGTTCCAGTTGCCGCCGTCAGTCCAACAAGCCCGTCTGCAGCAGCAACGCAAATGGAGATATTCGCACCGGCTACTGCAGACACTAGCAATAATGTCACAACTGCCCCGGCTTCAGCATCGAATAAACCAGCCATTGAGCAATTACTGGCCGAACTGCTGGCGCCTTCTGCCGAAGCCGCGAATTTGCAAATGGTCGAGACGCAAGCTGCAAGCAAGGAGCCGCTAAACGTTCCGGCAGCCGCCCCCAAAGCCAGAGCTGCTCGTGCAAAACCGCTGGTCACAGGGACGGAGAGCACATCGTTGTTGCAAGTTGAGACTAAAGCCGCACCTGTCGTCGATGTCGAGATCGGGACGAGCAAACCTCGCCGCGAACGTAAGGCATTGAAACAGAATACGGAAAATTCAACTGAAGTCCAGCTTACTCAGGTCGAAACCAAACACTAAGCAATGTAAGCCCAGACCGGAATAATTGGCGGAAACGATGGAGAAATATCCATTTTTCCGCCATTTATGCTTTCAGATCGGCCTCTACGGCAGTCAGCAATCCATCAGCAGCGTCCTCCACCATTGCCCGCACCAACTCAAATCCGTCTTGCTCACCGTAATAGGGATCAGGCACCGCTTGTCCAGAGAATCGGCTGCTGAAATTCAGAAATAGTTGAACCTTATGCTGATTATTCCCGGCCATGCGTTTTAAAAGGGCGAGATTCTTTTCATCCATTGCCAATATATGATCGAATTTTTCGAAATCATCAACGCAAACCTGACGCGCACGCAAGCCGGAAATATCGTAGCCTGCAGCAGCCATCGTTTGCCGGGCACGTCGATCGGGCATCGCCCCTATGTGGTAATCATGAGTACCCGCCGAATCGATCAATAGAGACTTTGCCAAATCCTGCTGATAGGCTTTATGAGTAAATACCCCTTCCGCCATAGGTGAGCGGCAGATGTTGCCCATGCAAACGAACAAAACAGAAACTTTATTTATATTAACCATAGCGTTATATTATAATCCCGATTAGATATCAGGCTAAAAATAGGCAAAAACGTAATTTTATTACTTAATAAAATCAAATATCTACAATAAGTTTCGGAAACAATTTCTTCGCTTTTACGGATTCCATGACATCAAACCAACAACCCAATCATGACAAGTCTTGGCATACACCGCTACCTGATCGCAATGTTTTCGCAAAAAACCGAAGCCCATATCTCTCCACACATCGGCAGTCTTACAGGCACATCGGTGTTGTGTCAATTGCCCGGCACGTTCATCGAACAAGCCGAAAGCCAAATCCATTCATAGATCGTACATAACAACGATATTGAAATGTCTTGAATATCTGCCCCTCCGGTCCATGCCCGATACTGTTAGCTAATCGTTCAAGCCAGCAGCGCCCCCGTCGTTTGCCAGCGCCAGCTGTCTGCACACATCACCTCAATGTCACGTTGTGCGCGCCAGCCTAATTCACGCTCCGCCAAACCGGCATCGGCGTAACAAGCCGCAATATCGCCAGGGCGTCGGTCAACAATCCGATATGGCACCGCTTTGCCGCTCGCCTTCTCGAATGCCGCAACCATTTCCAGCACGCTATAGCCGCGCCCTGTACCCAGATTATAGGTAACCACACCGCTTTTATTGGCCAAAGCATCCAGGGCAAGCACATGCCCCAATGCCAAATCCACTACGTGAATATAGTCGCGTACGCCGGTACCGTCAGGTGTCGGATAATCGCCACCGAATACAGACAGCCGAGCCAATTTGCCAGCTGCTACTTGCGCCACATAAGGCATCAGATTATTCGGAATGCCGTTAGGATCTTCGCCAATCAGACCGCTGCTATGCGCACCTACCGGGTTAAAATAGCGCAACAGCGCGATATGCCAGTCGGGCTCTGCAATCGGCAGATCACGCAGCATCTCCTCCACGATCAATTTCGAACGGCCATACGGATTAGTTGCCGACAACGGAAAATCCTCGCGTATCGGCACGCTGGCCGGATCGCCGTAAACAGTGGCCGAAGAACTGAATACAAGATTGCGCACATTGTGTTCGGCCATGACTTCCGCCAGCACCAGGGTGCCATAAACATTATTATCATAATACTGCAAAGGCATCGCGACCGACTCTCCAACCGATTTCAAACCGGCAAAATGAATGACCGCATCGATCTTATGCGCGCCGAATACTGCGCTTAGCGCCGCTTTGTCACGCACATCCAGATCATAAAATGACACCGAACGTCCGGCGATTTGCTTTACCCTGTCCAATACCGAGATTTTGCTGTTGCATAAATTATCGACCACGATGACCTCATGACCTGCATTAAGCAATTCGACGCAAGTGTGACTCCCGATATAGCCTGCACCACCCGTTACTAAAACGCGCATAATTATCCTTAACAATATAAAATAATCCGTATATAAAATCCGGGAATAAACTTGAAACTCGATCCCATAGCACGCTGCTCGAACTTAATAATATTTAACAATCATGCCCATCGAAGCAAGCGTCGTCATGCGATAATCAGATTGACCATGATTAACCGACTTAGTGCAATCTTACTATTATTTTTCAGCCTGCATGCGCACGCATTCAACGCCGCATTTTTTTACGGCACACCGTTCCCGCAGGAATTACGCATTTATGATGCCATCATTGTCGAACCGGATCATACTGATTTCGCCAAAGTATCCGGCGATATGCAGAACAAGCTTTATGCATACACCAGCCTGGGCGAGGTCGGCCCTGACAAACCTTATGCCAGCAACATCCCGGCAGCAGCAAAACTCGCGCGCAACCCTGCTTGGGCTAGCGATGTCATGGATCAAACCAGCCCGGCCTGGCGCGCGTTTTATCTGGAAAAAATAGTCGCCCCATTATGGCAACGCGGATTCCGCGGAATATTCATCGACACACTGGATTCCTATCAGCTTGCCGCCACCACCCCGCAGGCAAGAGCGGCTCAGGAATCCGGCATGGTGGAGACATTACGACAATTGCGCGGTCACTTTCCCGGTATTCGCATCATTCTCAATCGGGGTTTTGAGATTCTGCCGCAAGTCCATGACTGGATCACCGCTGTCGCTGCCGAATCCCTGTTCCAGAGCTGGAACAATGCCGCCCATTCCTATGTAGCGGTTAACGAATCGGACCGGCAATGGCTATCGGCCCGACTCAATCAGGTAAGGAACGACTACCATCTCCCCGTCATTGTCATCGACTATGCGCCCCCCGGGCAGCGCCATTCAGCACGCGAACTGGCGCAGAAAATCCATGCCGAGGGATTCATCCCCTGGATCAGCGACCCCGAACTCGACATGATCGGAGTCGGGTATCCGGAAATCCAACCAAGACGCATACTGATGCTCTACGACGGCACCAATAACAAAGACGTCATCTTCAGCGACATGCATCGGTTTGCGGCATTGCCGGTGCAATACATGGGATTTATTCCCGAATATCGGGACTTGACCCAGCCGTTACCGGATTATCAGCTCGCGGGGCAATACGCAGGCATCATCGTCTGGGCGGATGGTGCCAGAAATAACTCCCCACAACTCAAACTATGGTTACTCAGGCAGATCAAGCAGGGAATACGACTGGCCTTCGTCAATGAATTCGGCTTCGCCCGCAGCAATGACAATCTGCAGGCATTCGGATTAACTGTCAAAGACAACGTACCCGCCGATAAAGTGGAAATCGTTGCCAAGGATGCAATAGTGGGATTCGAGCATTCTGCACAAGTGTACCCTGACTCGCTCGACATCATTGACGCAGGCAAAAACAGCACGCCGATACTGCGGCTCAAAGCCGCCGGCCAGACTACCGACATGGCGGCATATATGCCATGGGGCGGATACGTCTTATCTCCTTATGCAGTCTATGACATCCCTTACCAGCAGGGCACGCGCTGGATTATCAATCCGTTCGCTTTCTTCAGACGCGCGCTGGACCTGCCGGACATGCCTGTTCCCGATGTAACGACCTCAACCGGGCGGCGTCTGCTGATGGCACATATGGATGGCGACGGCTTTGCCAGCAATGCCGAGTTTCCCGGCTCGCCGTTGGCTGCACGGGTCATGCTGGAAAAGATTTTCAAAAAATATACTATCCCTACTACAGTTTCAGTTATCGAAGCCGAGACTGCGCCGTGGGGCCTATACCCCAATAAATCAGCCCAAATGGAACAGATTGCACGCGAAATTTATCGCCTGCCCCATGTCGAGATTGCCAGCCATTCCTTTTCGCACCCGTTCAAATGGCAGCAATTAAGTACGGACGGTGACGGCGAAGACTACAATCTGCCTGTACCGGGCTATAAATTCGATTTAACCAAAGAAACAGAAGGCAGTGTCAATTACATC
>JAJYPZ010000150.1 GCA_021794855.1 Pseudomonadota bacterium
GGATCAACGCTTTGTCCGGTGCAGCCATAAAAAACGTTCATACGTAGTGGGTTCCTGTTATTGTCTGTTATACCAATACTTCGCCAGCGGCAGGCTGACTCAGAAATTGAGTGGGGCTGGCACTCAGGCCATAAGCGCCTGACTGGAAAACAACGATCAGATCGCCCACGTCAGCACGGGGCAATTCCATTTTGTCGGCCAGTAAATCCAGCGGAGTGCAAAGGGGCCCGACCACGGACACGGTTTCCGTTTCATTATTTACGGAATTTGCCACAGCTACGGGAAAATTCTTGCGGAGAACTTGGCCAAAATTTCCCGATGCAGCTAAATGATGATGCAAGCCGCCGTCGACAACTAAAAAAACCTGACCTCTCGAAATTTTTCTGTCGACCACTCTGCATACATAGATACCCGCTTCGCCGACCAAATAGCGTCCCAGTTCAAGTATTACCTGGGTTTCGGGTAGTTTATCTTTGACCTCATGCAATAATTTCCCGAGATTCTGGCCGATCAAATCAATATCCAGAGAGGATTCGCCGGGGAAATACGGAATGCCGAATCCTCCGCCTATATTCAGTTTTTGCACGGGAGCAGGGGCGTAAGCGGCAAGCCGGATAGCCAGCGCGATGGACTTTTCCTGCGCTTCCATGATGGATTCGGCCCGTAGATTCTGCGACCCGCTGAAAATATGGAAACCCCTAAACATCAGTTCGAGACCGGCCATGCGGTGTAATACGCCGGGCACCTGTTCGGCATCGATACCGAACTGCTTGGCGCCTCCCCCCATTTTCATGCCCGAAGATTTAAGTTCAAAATCCGGGTTGACTCTGACCGCTACTTGAGGAGCGATACCCAATTCCTGCCCGATGCGGGCGGCACGCAACATTTCCGGCTCGGACTCCAGATTGATGACAATACCTGCAGCAATAGCACAGGCCAGATCGCTGTCCTGTTTTCCCGGACCGGCAAAACTGATTTGACCGGCAGGCATGCCCGTATCGAGTGCGGTATTCATTTCCATTGCCGACGCCACATCGAGACCGTCAACGAGTCTGGCCATATGCTGTACCAGTGCGGGCATCGGATTTGCTTTCATCGCATAATGCAAATGAACCTCGGGTGGCAACTTTTCCCTGAGTACGCGTACCCTGTCGGTCAGCAGCTGGCGGTCGTATGCATAAAAAGGGGTCTTTCCGATACGCTGCGCAAGACGGGGCAGAGACTGCCCGCCGATATGCAGGCAGTTGTCGATGACGGGGAAGTTATTGGATGCGCAATGTTTTGGACGAGAAGGGAGTGTCATCGTTAGGTTGGAAGGCGATCGTTAAATTTGCCGATACATCGGTATCTGTCGGCACTGATATGATAAATTGAATGGATAGGAATGTTTTTTATGCATGTGCTTCCGTCAATGGCTGAGTGACATTTTTGCGCAAATTATGCAGTAAGCGCAGCGAAAAACGGAAAAGCGAAAGATCCCACGGCGTAAAGCGCGGCAATTGAAAACAATCGCTGTTACGAGTAGAGACGCCACGCGCCGTACTTACGGCCGCATCAAAACCGAGTCTTTTAATCAGTGCGACATGTTCCGCGTTGTAATCGGTATGCGGTTTTCCGTTAGGATAGGCAAATAATCTGACCGGACTGCCGGTAATGTCCTGTAACCGGTCCCGGTTGCGGATGATTTCGGCTTCGGAACTTGCGATGTCGATACTTGCCAGAATCGGATGATTTACGGTGTGTCCTCCGATTTCCATGCCAGCGTTGTGTAATTCGCGGATTTGTTCGCTGCGCATCATCAGGTTCGCATTAGGGGTGATCCGGGCGATACGCTCGATTTCCATGAGCAACTCTTCGCGTTTTTCGAGAGAAGTATATTTTAATCGCGACAGCAAGACGGAAATGGCGCTACGCTTTTGTTCGAAGGAATCGAGCGGCAGCCGATCCAGCCCCAGCGGAGTGAGATCGAGCAGAGGGTCGGTATTCTGCCGGATAATTTCAATAATGCGATCATTAAACATGATACCGCCATCGAGAAATCCGTCCGCTACAAAAAAAGTAGCCGGAATACGCCTGCGTTGAAGTATGGGTAACGCGACCTCGGCATTGTCGGCATAACCATCGTCGAAGGTAATGCATGCGCTTCGTGCAGGCAATGTGCCATTTTTCAGGCGAAAAACGGCTTCGGACAAGGGCAGGATATGAAACAGATCGCGCACGGTTTTCATCTGTGCATCGAATCGGCCGGCATCGACCTCGAAAGGAAAGAGCGGATCCGTTCGCCGTAACACCCGATGATAGATCAGGATGGATAGTCTTGCCCGGCTACCTGGCGGCGACAACAGACTTCCAGCGGTTTTCAGGGTGAAATCTAGCATTTAACGAGAGAGGATAGGTCGAACGTAACGCATATTGTCGGTTGTTTAGAACCAGATTACAAGAGGGATGCGTACAGGAAAAAAGCCGGAAACCGGTTTGTCTTTGCCCAGTGGAATATAAATCCTGGAGTCGTCTTTAGCTCGCTTCTTGCGGGAAGCGGGTAAGAGTCGATATGCCCCGGTTTTTATACTATACTCGGACAGACAAAATATTATTTACAAATTTCGGAGAGAGTATGAAATCGCGGCGGGTTGGGAAATTGAAGTATGTGTCTTGGTCGGTGATGCTGACGGTATCATGCGGCTGGCTTGCGGGTTGTAGCCCATCCGAATCGAGCGTCCAGTATTTGAAAGACGCAGAACAGTATCATGCCAGGGGCGACGATAAATCCGCCATCATCCAGCTCAAAAACGCTTTGCAAAAAGATGCGAATAATACGGAAGCGCGCTATCTCCTCGGCACTTTGTATAATGATGAGGGGAATTATCCTGCAGCGATCGATGAGTTGCAGCGGGTATTGAAATCCGGCACCCGGCAGAACAGAGTTGAGCTGGCTCTGGATACGGCTTATTTAGGTATGGGCCAATTTCAGAAAGTCATTGATAACACGCATATAACGCCTGAATTAAAGGGTGATGCGCTAGCCAGCCAATGGGTCATGATGGGCGATGCCTATTTGGGACTGGATCAGAAAGACGCCGCAAAATCCGCATTTGACGCCGCCTTGGCGGCATCGCCTCAGGACGCCGATGCAATCGTCGGCATGGCTCGACTGGACGCGATCAATGCCGACACGAATGATGCGTTGCGGTTGCTGGACCAATTGATTGCTCAAGCGCCCAATCATGCCGATGCCTTGATATTGAAAGGCGATATTCTTCGCGCTTCGGCACAAAACGAAGCTGCTTTATCCGAATATAAAAAAGCGCTGACTATCGATAAAAATAACGCCATTGCCATGGGCGACATTGCCTCTTTGGAATTGGTGATGGGAAAAGTGGCGGAAGCAAAAACGCAAATCGACGAATTGAAGAAGCTCTATCCGAAAAATCTGATGGGAAAATATCTCGAAGCCATGTTGAATTTCCAGCTGCGGAAATTTACGTTGGCCAGAGATGATATTCTGGACGTGCTGAAAGTGGTGCCGGATCATATGCCCAGCATATTGTTGCGCGGCAGCATCAGTTACCAGCTGGGTGATAATGAGCGCGCGAAAAAGGATTTCTCCCGTTTCGTCGAAGAGTTTCCCGACAATGACTATGCCAGAAAGATGCTGGCTGTCACCCTGTTAAAATTAAAACAGCCTGCCGAAGCGTTAAAAACCCTGTCGCCGCTGCTGGGCGGCACGGACGTACAGGCATTAGGGTTGGCGGTAGAAGCTTATGCTCAAACGGGTGAGCCGGATAAGGCTGCTCAGTATCTGGCCAAAGAAGTCGCGATTGAGCCTGCGAATGCGTCATTGCGAACTCAATTGGCTTTGAGCCGGATGGCAAGCGGACAAACCGGTCAGGCAATTGCCGACCTGGAAGCGGCAGCGGCTCACGACACAGGCCATGCCGAGGCGGAAAGTGCGCTGGTCCTGGCTTATATGGGTAACAGGGATTACAACCATGCGCTGTCTACCGCTCAAAAAATGATGCAGAAATGGCCTGCATCTCCACAGATTTATAATCTGGAGGGCGCGGCGTACATCGGTAAAAATGATTTGCCTGCGGCTCAGAAAAGTTTTAATGCTGCCCTGGCCATCGATCCTGGTTATCTGCCGGCAGCGCTCAGTCTGGGTGAGCTTTACTTGAAAGAAGATAACCTGCCGGCAGCGCGCCAACAATTTGAATCCATATTGGCTAAGGATAAAAATAATCTGCAGGCCATGATGTATCTGGCAGCAATGGCGCAACACACCGGTCAGGACAACGATTATGTCGACTGGCTGGAAAAAGCTGCCAAAGCTAATCCGGCCGCGATACAGCCGGTAAGCGCACTGGTTGAATTCCGGCTGCTGCACAAACAGGTTCCCGCGGCTTTGACGTTGGCGCAACAGGCAGTGCAGAAAGCGCCCCAAAATCCGAGATCG
>JAJYPZ010000151.1 GCA_021794855.1 Pseudomonadota bacterium
AATGCGGTCGTTGTGCGTACTGCAAAAGGCGTTCGCCGTCCTGACGGTTCTCTGGTTAAGTTTGACGGCAATGCTGCGGTATTGCTGAATAACAAACTGGAACCTATCGGTACGCGAATTTTCGGACCGGTAACTCGTGAGCTGCGTAACGAGCGATTTATGAAAATCGTTTCGCTGGCGCCAGAAGTACTGTAAGGGGGCTGCGTGAACAAGATTCGTAAAGGCGATAACGTTATTGTTATCGCCGGTAAAGACAAAGGCAAGCGGGGCACTGTGCTCGTCGTCCGCGATGACAATCGCATTCTGGTTGAAGGGGTTAATACGGTCAAGAAGCATGTAAAGCCTAATCCGGTAAAAGGTGATGTCGGCGGTATACAGGTAAAGGAAATGCCGATTCAGGTTTCCAATATCGGTTTGTATAATGCGGCTACTCAACGTGCAGATCGAGTTGGTTTCAAGATTCTGGAAGACGGACGTAAGGTCCGGGTTTTCAAATCGACCAACGAAGTCGTCGATATTTAAGAGGTGCATATGGCTCGCTTGCAGGATTTTTATAAAAATACCGTAGTGCCGGATCTGGTCAAACAATTTGGCTATAAATCCGTGATGGAAGTGCCGGCAATACAAAAAATTACGCTGAATATGGGCGTAGGCGAAGCGGTGGCTGACAAAAAGGTCATGGAGCACGCTGTTGGCGATATGCAGAAAATCGCTGGACAAAGGCCGGTCGTCACCAAATCGCGCAAATCAATCGCGGGTTTCAAGATACGCGACGACTATCCGGTCGGCTGTATGGTGACATTGCGTCGCGAACGAATGTTTGAATTTCTGGATCGCCTGGTTACTGTCGCGATTCCCCGTATCCGTGACTTTCGTGGTCTTTCGGGCAAGTCGTTCGATGGTCGCGGTAATTACAATATGGGTGTACGCGAGCAGATTATTTTTCCGGAAATCGAGTACGACAAAATCGATATGTTGCGTGGTATGAACATTACCATTACCACCACTGCAAAAACCGATGCTGAAGCGCGCGCATTACTGTCCGCGTTCAAGTTTCCGTTCAAGAACTGAGGGATTCATGGCTAAGATTTCTTTGATTAATCGCGATAAAAAGCGTCGGGTAATGGTAGAAAAATTTGCAGCTAAGCGTGCAGAGCTGTTTGCAATAATTGGTAACCAAAAACTGTCTGACGAGGCTCGTTACGAGGCTCGGCTGAAATTGCAAAAGCTGCCGCGCGATTCCAGCCCGGTGCGATTGCGTAATCGTTGTGCGCTAACGGGTCGTCCTCGTGGCGTATACAGCAAATTTGGTTTGGGGCGCATTAAGCTGCGTGAACATGCAATGCGTGGTGAAGTTCCGGGCATGGTTAAGGCTAGCTGGTAAGCGGGGGAATGTCGAATGAGTATGAGTGATCCAATTGCCGATATGCTGACGCGTATTCGTAATGCTCAAAGTGTTGAGAAATCTGCTGTGATAATGCCTAGCTCCAAAGTCAAAGTGGCTATTGCGAAAGTATTAAAAGATGAGGGTTATATCGAGGATTTCGCTGTCAGCGAAAACGACGGTAAGCCTGAATTGCATATCGGTCTCAAATATTATGCGGGCAGGCCCGTGATCGAAAAGATCGAGCGGGTAAGCCGTCCTGGTTTGCGTATTTATAAAGGCAGCCAGGAACTTCCAAAGGTGATGAATGGACTGGGTATTGCCATTATTTCCACTTCAGGTGGAGTAATGACGGATCGTAGCGCTCGCGCCAGTGGCGTAGGCGGCGAAGTCTTGTGCATCGTAGCTTGATGAGGAAATGTCATGTCTCGTGTAGCTAAAAATCCGGTCGCAGTGCCGGCTGGCGTTGAAATTACGCTGTCTTCGAATTCGATTTCGGTTAAAGGTCCGTTAGGCGTTCTGATGCAGGCGGCTAATGAAAACGTGCTTATTTCCAAAGATGGCGACTTATTGCAGTTTGCTCCGGTGGACGATTCTATTCGCGCCAATGCCATGTCGGGAACCATGCGTGCCTTACTGGCAAATATGGTGCGCGGCGTTACCAAAGGTTTTGAGAAAAAACTGTTACTGGTCGGGGTGGGCTACCGGGCTCAGGCAGCTGGCGATACGCTTAATCTGACTTTGGGTTATTCGCATCCGGTTGCGCATAAAATGCCGGCCGGGATCAAAGTTGAAACGCCTACCCAGACCGAAATCCTGATTAAAGGGATGGATCGTCAGAAAGTTGGACAAGTAGCGGCAGATGTGCGTGCCTATCGCCGTCCTGAGCCCTATAAGGGCAAAGGCGTGCGCTACTCGGACGAAGTCGTCGTTATCAAAGAAACCAAGAAAAAATAAGTAAGGGCTGAATAATGGACAAGAATATTGCGCGTCTGCGCAGAGCACGCAAAACCCGTGCTCGCATTGCGGACCAAAAAGCGACCCGCCTTGTGGTGTATCGTTCAAACTGCAACATTTATGCGCAGATTATCGATGCAGCCGGCGGTAAGGTCCTGGTGAGCGCTTCTACCGTCGAGGTCGATGTGCGTAAAGCCTTGCCTAACGGCGGCAATGTGGACGCTGCAGTGATGGTTGGCAAGCGGATTGCCGAGAAGGCAAAGGAACTCGGTATTGCTGATGTTGCTTTCGACCGTTCCGGTTTTCGTTACCATGGCCGCGTAAAGGCTTTGGCTGATGCGGCTCGCGAAAACGGTCTGAACTTCTAATTGGGATGAATGATGGCAAAAATTGAGACGAATCAGCAAGAGAGTTCCGACGGCTTGCGCGAAAAGATGGTGGCGGTTAATCGCGTCACCAAAGTGGTTAAAGGCGGACGGATTTTGGGTTTTGCTGCATTAACCGTGGTGGGCGATGGCGACGGCAGTATCGGCATGGGCAAGGGGAAATCCCGCGAAGTGCCAGTCGCTGTGCAAAAAGCCATGGATGAAGCGCGCCGTAAATTGCAGAAAGTAAACCTTAAAAACGGCACCCTGCATCACGCCGTAATCGGTAAACATGGCGCAGCGGTTGTTTATATGCAGCCCGCATCGGAAGGTACCGGAATTATTGCCGGCGGTCCTATGCGTGCGGTGTTTGAAGTCATGGGCGTGCATAACGTTCTGGCCAAGTGCATAGGTTCGGCGAATCCTTATAACGTGGTTCGTGCAACCATTAACGGATTGATGAAAATCAACTCTCCTTCAGAAATTGCTGCGAAGCGCGGCAAAACTGTTGCCGAGATCACGGAGTAGAACGATGAGCGCTGCTAAAACTGTTAAAGTCACGCTGCTGAAAAGCATCATAGGAACCAAGCGTACGCATCGTGCCTGTGTTCAGGGTTTGGGTCTGCGCCGGATTAATCATACGGTAGAAGTGCTGGATACGCCTTCTAATCGCGGCATGATTAATAAAGTATATTATCTCGTAAAGTGCGAGGGTTAAATGGAATTAAATAATTTACAACCTGCGTGCGGCAGCAAAAAGCCGCGCCGCCGTGTAGGTCGCGGTATAGGCAGCGGACTTGGCAAGACGGCGGGGCGCGGTCATAAAGGTCAGAAATCGCGTACCGGCGGTTTTCACAAAGTCGGTTTCGAGGGCGGTCAAATGCCTTTGCAGCGTCGTTTGCCCAAGCGCGGTTTTGTGTCTCTGTCGGCAGGTGATACGGCTGAAGTTCTGCTTAGTTCCATCGATAAATTGCCGGTCAGTGAAATCGATCTGCTCGTACTGAAGCAGGCAGGCATAGTTCCAGCCAAAACGAAAGTGGCCAAGCTGGTTCTGACCGGAGAAATTACCCGGGCAGTAAAGTTTCAGGGCGTGACCGCTACTAAAGGCGCTCGTGCCGCTGTTGAAGCCGCCGGCGGAAGTTTTGCGGATTAATCTTGGCTGCGAATAGACCCAATGTCGGAGGGGCCGACAAATTTGCCGATCTCAAAAAACGTCTGTTTTTTCTGATCGGGGCCCTGATAGTATACCGGATCGGTACTCACATCCCGGTGCCGGGTATTGACCCTGTACAGCTTGCGCAGTTATTCCGCAGTCAGAAAAACGGAATTCTGGGCATGTTCAACATGTTTTCCGGCGGTGCGTTATCTCGCTTTACGGTGTTTGCCTTGGGCATAATGCCGTATATATCTTCATCCATCATCATGCAGTTATTGACGGTGGTGTCGCCGCAGCTGGAAGCGATGAAGAAGGAAGGCGAGTCCGGCCGGCGCAAGATTACGCAATATACTCGGTACGGAACGGTAGGGCTGGCGTTTTTCCAGGGCCTCGGAATTGCAATGGCGCTTGAAGCGCAGCCGGGTCTGGTTGTTGATCCCGGGTTTGTATTTCGGATTACCGCTGTAATGACGCTGGTTGCCGGTACGATGTTTTTGATGTGGCTGGGCGAGCAGATTACCGAGCGCGGTATCGGTAATGGAATTTCGATGATTATATTCGCCGGTATCGTGGCGGGTCTGCCC
>JAJYPZ010000152.1 GCA_021794855.1 Pseudomonadota bacterium
TCAATTCGCCCAGCATGCAGGGAGAAAAAAGGGGTGTCATTTACTATCCTCATTGCGTCGAAGTTCGGATTGCATAGCGATTCCGGCCTTCTTCATGAATGGATGTCGTCGCGATATCGCCGCGTTGGCGTTACGGGACGAACGAGTGACATTTAAGTGTATGTTGACGTCAATCGAGCGTCAATCAAAAAATGTGCATGTCGCTTAAAGCAACACATCCGGACGATTGACAGAAACGGCATACTGGAGTATTATCTGCGGGTCATTATTAGTTGGAGGTCCATCTTGGACAGTTGCTCTTGTAGATTAGTCTACGCGCAATAATTCAGCGGGATCGCGGCCTATTATCTTATACCGCCGTCTCGCTGAAAAAGCGGGACGGTGCGTCAAAAACCGGTAGCATGTCAATGCCGGCAAGCACCCCCATAAAATTGTCGAATTACGTTATCCCTATCTTGTTGGCGATAGGTATGACTCGTCTGTCTGTTTTATTCCGGCTTTGTGCCGGTCTCGAAGAAACAGGCAGATTCGGCATTAACACGCAGTTCTGTGCTGTCATCAGTAATCAGGATTGCAATTTATGCGAGGTAAGAACCATGAAAATAAATTTCTTTTTAAAAAAAATCATATTTACATCGATTGTTGAAAATTGCCGTTGTGCCATGCAGCAAATCCTATCTCATAATATGTCCGGCACCGGCCAGGAATGCGGACTGACGGCGGTTTACGGCAGAGGGATGTACGGTCTGCTGGTTATATCGGCACACGAACAATATCGCCGCCCGTAAATCATCGGTATCGATGCACAAAGGAGAGGCTACGGAATCTGACAATAAATCAGGCTGACTCTCTGCTTCGATTTTCCTTGATCGTAAAGGATTGTGCGAAGAGCCAGCCAGCAGTATGGTCGTTTCTACCGTCGGCGTGTTGCAGAACAAACCGATTGGTTTCCTGAAAAGTGTATGCCTGCGAACTAACGATAAAGGCAAGGATTTGCCCGAATAAGCAAGGAAGTGACACGGTGGAAAAGACTGTTTATGTAGAGGCAGAAATTGCCGCAGATTCCTTTACGATTGCACTCGCGCCTGGATTTTTGCAAGGACTGATAGGAGCGCTTTGTTTGGGCTTGATTCAGCCTTCGTTTGCGGACCCGACAGATGCTATTGTAAAAACGGCGGAGTCGGCCAATTCCGCCGCCCGGAATATTGAGGCTACAGACGGCCATTCGAACTTATCGTCAGGAACAACCCCGGTTGCCGGCGGCATGTCGCAATGGGCGGTTTACAGCCAGTACACTAATGTATATCAGTGGCATCCTGCGTTTAACTCGCCGTATTCCGGGCCCAACAGTCTGTCAGCGACGAACAACGGAGAGCAGACGAACGATGCGACGGTGTATTTGGGATATCGATGGGATTCTGCTACCGAATTCTGGATTAACCCCGAATATGATCAGGGATTCGGATTGAACGACACGTTGGGAGTCGCCGGTTTTCCGAGCGGCGAGTCATATAAGGTAGGGGCGAATAATCCGTATTACCGTACGCCGCGCTTATTTATGCGCCATGTGTATAACTTCGGCGGCGAAAGGCAATCCGTCGATGCCGGACCGAATCAAATGGCTGAGATGCGCAGTGAGGATAACCTGGTGTTGACGGTAGGAAAATTTGCGGTGACCGATGTATTCGATACCAATACCTATGCGCATGATCCGCGCATGGATTTTTTTAACTGGTCCGTCGTTGATGCTGGGGCATTTGATTATGCAGCCGATTCATGGGGATACAGTTATGGCGCAAGTGCCGAATGGACGCATTCGTGGTGGACCTGGCGCAGCGGGATATTCGACCTTTCTACGGTGCCGAACGGTGAAAAACTCAGCGAGAACATGAGCGAGTTTGAATTGGTGACGGAATTCGAAGCGCGGCATCAATGGCGCAATTTGCCGGGGAAAATTAAAGTGCTGGTATTTGCCAATCATGCACCTATGGGCAGCTATGGCCAAGCAGTCTTGCTGGGCCAGCAGACTGGCAGTATCCCGAATACCGCACTAGTGCGGCAAATGAGCTGGCGGCCCGGCATTGAATTGAATATGGAACAGGCATTAAACGGAAGTCTGGGCGTCTTCGGACGCGCAAGCATGAATGATGGCGCGTTGGAAACCTATGATTTCACGGATATTAACCGATCCATATCGACTGGGTTTTCTTTGCAGGGCAAGGCGTGGAATCGTGAGCAGGATACGGTGGGCGTGGCTTGTGTTGTGAACGGTATTTCCCGTGCAGCGCAATCTTATTTTGCCGCGGGTGGTCTGGGTGTATTGATAGGCGATGGGCAGTTGCCGCATTACGGCTATGAAACGATTGCCGAAACCTATTATTCATGGCAGATACAGCGCCATATAGCGGTGAGTTTCGATTATCAATATATTGCCAACCCCGCCTATAACGCCGATAGGGGGCCGGTAAACGTATTTGCGGTACGTACCCATTTAAATTTTTAGCAACCGGAATGAATGGTCTGGAGATTGAGACCGGTTGCGCATGAACACCCATTTAATGAGTTTTGACAAAAGGATTATCGATGTCCAGGATACCTGAACCCATTCCGACACCGCCGCCAAGCGCAGTGCTGGATGAAGCCCATGTCGGCGATATCCGGGGAGCGTTCGGCACGATACGGCGCGACGATACGGCCAGCCGCACTTCGTGGGGGGCGCGCCTGCGTACCTTGCTCGCAATTATCGGCCCCGGACTGATCGTCATGGTCGGTGATAACGATGCGGGTGCATTCAGTACTTATTCGCAGGCAGGCCAAAATTACGGCTATACCTTGCTGTGGACATTAGTGATGCTGATTCCGGTATTGTATATCAACCAGGAAATGGTATTGCGGCTGGGCGCGGTTACGGGAGTAGGGCACGCGCGGCTGATTCTGGAGCGTTTCGGAAAATTCTGGGGCGCATTCAGTGTAATCGATTTGCTTCTGCTCAATGCGCTAACCATCGTAACGGAATTTATCGGGATCGACCTCGGTTTGCGTTATCTCGGACTACCCAGTGTCCCCGGCGTTCTGCTGTCGGCGGCAGTGATACTGTTTGCGGTAAGTACCGGCGATTTTCGACGTTTCGAGCGCTTTGCGCTGTTTCTGGTGGCTGGTACGCTGGTCATGCTGCCTATGTATCTGATAGTACATCCGCCGTTTGCCGAAGTATTGCACCATACGCTAGTCCCTTCCTTGCCCGCAAACGGCAAGTTGAGCGAGGTGATGTTGCTGATTATCGGCATCGTCGGCACGACGGTGGCGCCCTGGCAACTTTTTTTCCAGCAAAGTTATGTCATCGACAAACGGATTACGCCGCGCTATATGAAGTATGAACGTATCGACCTGGTAGCCGGCATAGGCGTAGTCATACTTGGCGCCATTGCGATAATTTCGTGTGCGGCTTATGCGTTCGCAGGCCATCCGGAATTCGGCCATTTTACCGATGTCGCCGCCGTAGCGGGCGGCATGCAAAAATATTTCGGTCGGCTTCCAGCTATCATGTTTACCGTAGCGCTGATCGATTCCTGCATCATCGGCGCGGCGGCTGTATCGCTTTCCACCGCTTATGCTATTGGCGATGTGTTGTCGCTCAAGCATTCGTTGCACCGCAAGCCATCGGAAGCCAAGGGATTTTATGCGATTTATTTTGTGTTGATTGCGATCTCTGCGGCCCTGGTGCTTGCCCCGAACGTTCCGTTGGGGCTGTTGACGTCTGCCGTACAAACGCTGGCGGGAGTGCTGTTGCCGAGCGCAACGGTATTTCTGCTGCTGCTGTGCAATGATAAGGCGGTACTCGGCCCCTGGGTAAACGGTACGGCAGTCAATATATTTACCGGAACAGTGGTGGCGATCATGGTCATGTTGTCGGTGATTTTGACGGCATCGGTGCTGTTTCCGCAGATTACTCCTTTGCAAATCGAGTCGATTATTGCGGGCGGCGCGATTGTCGGCTTGATTCTGATTTTGTTCATGCTGGTTGTTCGGAGAGCGAAACCCGATGGTGCAAAAGCGTTGCAGCTTGATCGTTCGGAACGCGATACCTGGCGCATGCCGCCGCTTGAGCAATTGCCCGCCCGGAATATGACCGCGGCAACCAGGCTGTGGATGGGCGTATTGCGCGCTTACCTGCTCATTGCGGCCGGTTTGGTGCTGTTGCGTATAATCAGACTGGCGATCGAAGGAAAGTAAAACTGCTTTCTGATTAAATTCGTGCAGCAGAAAACGGGGCAGTTCAACGTCCCTTTTTTTGCCCGTTAAGCCGGAGCGAGAATTTTTCTCCTTGGCCCGCAGGAGAGGTCGAAAATCATCCACTAAACTACTTGACCGCCGATAGCTTTGGCTATCATACTTTGCAGAGACTCTCCGGTTGCAACGTTCTTGAATTTGTACTAT
>JAJYPZ010000153.1 GCA_021794855.1 Pseudomonadota bacterium
GATATACGCCCCGGCGATACCCTGATCGAAGCGACCAGCGGCAATACCGGCATTGCGCTGGCGATGGCTGCAACCGTACGCGGATATAAAATGATCCTGATCATGCCCGAACACATGAGCGTGGAACGACGGCAGGTAATGGGCGCGTTCGGTGCGCAAATCGTGTTGACCAGCCGTGCCGGGGGAATGGAAGAAGCGATAGAACTGGCGCGTCAGATGCAGCAATCCGGTCAGGGCGTCATTCTGGATCAGTTCGGCAACGAGGATAATCCGCAGGCGCATTTCGACGGCACCGGGCCGGAAATCTGGCGTGACACCGAAGGTACGGTGACGCATTTCGTCAGCAGCATGGGCACCACCGGCACCATTACCGGCACCGGCCGTTTTCTGAAAGCGCAAAATCCGGCCGTCCGTATCGTCGGCGTACAGCCGGAAGAAGGCGCGCAGATTCCCGGCATCCGCAAATGGAGCGCAGCCTATTTACCCGCCGTTTACGATGAGCGGATCGTCGACGAAATACGCTACGTCGGACAAGCCGAGGCCGAGGAAACGACGCGCCAGCTGGCTCGCAGGGAAGGCATTTTTGCCGGAATCTCTTCCGGCGGCGCGTTGTGCGCAGCGCTGGCCTTATCGAAGGAAGTCAGCAATGCGACGATCGTATCCATTGTCTGCGACCGCGGCGACCGCTATCTTTCTACCGGTGTATTTCCTGCCTGATGCGGTATTTATTCCGATGAACGACGAATTTTTCATGCACCAAGCCTTGCTGCAGGCCGAAGAGGCGCAAGCTGCAGGCGAGGTGCCGGTCGGAGCGGTGGTGGTGTACGAAGGCGAAATTATCGGGCGCGGCGCTAATGCGCCTATCTCCCGTCACGATCCCAGCGCGCATGCAGAAATACTGGCGCTGCGTGATGCCGCGCAGCGCAGCGCCAATTATCGTTTACCCGATGTCACGCTGTACGTTACGCTGGAACCATGCGCGATGTGTGCCGGAGCGATCATGCATGCGCGGGCAGGAAGGGTGGTGTTCGGCGCGAGCGATCCCAAAACCGGCGCGGCAGGCAGCGTCATCGACCTGTTCGCGGACATGCGCCTGAATCATCATACCCGGACGCAAGGCGGCATCCTGGCAGCGGAGTGCGGCGCGATGCTGTCGGCATTTTTTGCGGGAAGACGGGGATTGCGAACCAATAAGAGAAGAGCGGCGGATGACATTACAGTTGATAATTAGCCTGGAGGCTCAGCAATTATCCGTTTACGACAGCGACGGGAGCGGGAACGAACGCCTAGTCCGGCAATTTCCGGTATCGACGGCGGCGAAGGGAGCGGGGGAGCAGAACGGTAGTTTTCAGACGCCGCGCGGACATCATCGTATCGCCGAGAAAATTGGCGGCAATGCCCCCATTTACGCCGCATTTCGCGCACGGCAACCGACCGGTGAAATCTGGACGCCGCAACTCGGCGCGGCAGAGCCGCAGAGAGACTGGATATTGAGCCGGATTTTATGGCTGGCTGGGTGCGAGCAGGGAAAAAATCAGGGCGGCAATGTGGACACGCAAGCACGTTATATCTATATTCACGGCACACACGCCGAAGACCGGATCGGCACGACCTGTTCGCATGGCTGCGTACGCATGAACAATGCGGACATAATCGATTTGTTCGATCTGGTTGAAACCGGTACGGCGGTAAATATTATTGAATAATAGACGCGATTACGGCGAAAAATCCGTTGTCGTTCTGTAACCGACTGCAGAATTTTTCGCCGATTGGCTCTTGAAGATCGAGATTGCAGAATTATTCGATTACTCCGCAGGCGATCCGTGGTCCGCCGCCGCCCAGAGGCTTGGGACTATCGGAAAAATTATCGCCGCCGGCGTGGATCATCAGCGCATGACCTTTAAGCTGATTCAGATCGTGCAGGCGCGGCGCCAGCACCGGCTCGATCGCACGGCCGTCGGCATCGACGATCAGCGGCGGCAAATCGCCCAGATGGCCGGTGCCCCAGGGAGTGCCGTGTTTTTTGCTATCTTTGGGATCAAAGTGACCGCCGGCCGCCATTGCCGCTTCCATTTTCCCGTCTTTTTTCATCGGCGCGCAACTCGGACTGGTATGTACATGAAATCCGTGCGCGCCCGGCGGCAGACCTTTCAAATCGGGAGTGAACACCAGACCGTACTGGGTTTCGGTGATGATGACATTGCCTACATCCTTTCCTTGCCCGTTAGGACCGGCAAGATGGATGGGCACGGTAATATCCGCCATGGCGGTAGCGGAAAATACTAATCCTGCCAATATAATGGCCGATGCAGCCTTAGTTTTGTACATACGCGACTCCTTGATAAATTGAGTTGGATACAGTAAGGGAACAGCAGATACGTTGCCGGAATGACTATAGCATAATGAAACTTTTGCACAATAAAATGGCAAAAACAATGAGCAGATCGTAGACATTGCGATGAGGAAAAACAAAGATATCCGCATTCATTTGGCTTACCCTTCTGCGTTATACAACACGGATTCGACACCCGCATCGTAACGCTTATGCGTTCGTCAGCCCACGTTTACTTACCGGTCAAGGCAAGAATATGGACGGCACTCATTACTTGAAATAGGTTTCGATATTTGAGCGGATATCAAAAATTTTGCTGTTCAGCTTTAAAAATGGCAAATCTAGTCCAGCCAATAAAATGACAATGCTGAAATGATGATTTCATCGTTTTCCGAGAGAACGGTCGTGCCCGAGCAGAGGTCGTTCATGCCGTCCTGCTGAAAGAAGCCGTATGTCCTTAGTGCGGTGATGTTTAGCGTCTGCGGAGCAACATTGAAGTTGCCGATCACCAGTACTTTGCTGCGGCTGTTTTGCGGGTCGATTCGGAAGAAGACTAGCAGGTTTGGGTTGTCGACTTCCAATATTTGGCGGTTATCGAAATCGGCAAATGCGTTCGTTTTTTTGCGCAGCGCGATCATCTTTTTCAGTCCGCTGAATATCCGGTGTTCCACCGTGCCGTTTTGATGGCGCCTTTCCGCTTTGCCCCAGTCAAAGGATGAACGGTTTGCCCAGCGATTATCATCGCACTTGGATGGATCGACGAGATATTCCAGGCTGTTAAGCGTACCGATCTCATCGCCATAGTAGAGGAGCGGTATCCCACCGAACGAGAGAATCATACTGTGCAATAGCAGGATGGTTTTAATCGCCATGTCGATGGCCTGTTCATCCTGATTTTCAAGCGCGATTTCGAGACCAGCCAATGAGGCGAGAGATCCGGAAATACGCGCATCCCCGGTTTTGGGGTTCTCACCGAACGTCAGACCTTTGGCGGGTGAGGTCGGAAATTTACCGGTGAAATAGTCAATCAGAAAACGCCGATGTTGAATGGGGTCATAGCCGGATAGGCTTACATCATCGTCGGAGAACCCCAAGCCGATATCGTCGTGGCACCTTACATAATTGAGCCAAGTCGCACGCTCCAGCTTTTCCGGCAGGTTTTTGGCCCCCCGATAAAGCAGTTTCGCATTCTTGGTCGCGACGGTATCCCAGAGCAATGCCATCAGCGTAGCGTTGTAGGCGATCTCGCATTCCTTGGCGTTGATTGCGTCCTCGCCGAAGTATTTGCTGATTTCACTGGGGGCGACAATAGCTTCGGCGATAAACAATACGCCAGGTGCGCTCACCTGGCAGCAGGCTTTCATCAATTGCAGTATCAGGTGCGCTTCACGCTCGTTTTGGCAAGCCTTACCCATCTTTTTCCATAGGAATGCCACCGCATCCAAACGTAGAATGTCGGCTCCCTTGTTTGCCCAGAACAAGATGATGTCTATCATTTCAATCAATACCGCCGGGTTCTGATAGTTTAGATCCCATTGGTAATTGTTGAATACCGTCATCACCCATTTTCCCATCGCTTCGTCCCAGGTGAAATTTCCGGGTGCACTTGCCGGAAAAATTTCCGGCATGGTCTCTTCATAGATATCGGGGATCTCGCGGTCATCGAAGATGTAATAATAATCCTGATATTTCTTATCACCGTTACGCGCCTGTTGCGCCCATTCATGCTCATTCGAGGTGTGGTTGACCACGACATCGAGGACCAGCAGCATGTCGCGTTTTTTAAGGTTGGCAGCCAGTGACTCTACGTCTTCGGTGGTTCCAAAACGCGGATCGATTTTGCGGAAGTCACGCACCGCATAACCTCCGTCGCTATGCTCGGATGGGCTATCGAGGATGGGCATGATATGCAGCATGTTGATGCCCAAATCCTGCAAGTAGGGCAACTTTGCCTTCAAATCATTCACGGTCCCAGCGAATCGGTCGCAGTACAGCGCCATGCCGACCCATTTTTGGCCCAGGAACCAGTTGTAGTTCCTTTCGCGTGC
>JAJYPZ010000154.1 GCA_021794855.1 Pseudomonadota bacterium
CGGTGCGGCAAGCGGAACGGCATTTTTAGGTAGCGGGGCAACGAGCGGCAGTTTTTCGGCAGGAACGGCAGCAGTCTGCACCGGTGGCTTTACTGATGGCGCCTTGGTTTCAGGCATATCGATCACGACATCCGAATTCAGCGGGCGCGGAGATTTGTCCAGCAACAAGGGCAGGATGATCGCTGTTGCGATCAATAATACTACCGCGCCTATCAAGCGTTGCCGGGCACGCGTTTTTAACCGCATTCGTTCTTCTGTAGTGACTTGAATGGCCATGCATGGGCTTTCGGATTAGTCGGCTATCAATCTCAATACTGCAGCGACAGTATAGAAAGAACCAAATACGCATATTCTATCATTTTCCGACGCTTGTTCACAGGCCGAATTCCAGGCTTGCTCGACACTATCGAGCAGTTGTATCCGGTTTGCGCCGGAAGCTTCAAGTATGGCGTGCATTTGAGCGGCCGATGCGCCTCGGCTTTCGTTTAATCCGGCCGCCAGCCAGATGTCGATTTCTTTGGACATGGCAGCCACAACGCTCGCAATATCCTTGTCTGCAAGCATCGCAAATACGGCATAAGTCTTGCCGGTAACGGGCATACGCGCAAGATTTTCCGCCAGCGAGGCAGCTCCGTGCGGATTATGCGCCACATCGATTATCCGTAACGGAAGACCGGGCAATACCTGAAACCGCCCTGGGATGATAGCGCTTTGCAGACCGAGACGCAGCGCCTGTTCAGGCACCGGCAAGCGCTGTTGCAATAACTCCAGCGCAGCAATTGCGGCGGCCGCATTATTCAACTGGTAATTACCTTGCATGGCAGGCAGCGGCAAGTTGGCGTAACGCTGTTCCCCGATAAAATCCCATGCCGTCGAGCGTACCTCGTAACGATAGGCATCGCCGACCGCACGCCAGTCTGCGCCGACGGCTTGCGCATGAGAACGCAGCGACTGGGGGGGCGATACATCGGCGCATATCGCCGGCCGTCCCGAGCGGAAAATACCGGCTTTTTCCCGCCCTATCTGTTCCCGAGTAGTGCCTAAATAATCGGTATGATCGATATCGATGCCGGTAACGACGGCGCAGTCGGTATCGAATACATTCACCGCGTCCAGGCGGCCGCCCAAACCTACTTCGAGAATTGCCACATCGACAGCGGCCTGTTCGAACAGACGCATGGCGGCCAGAGTGCCGAATTCGAAATAGGTTAACGACGTCTCGCCCCGCGCCGCCTCAATTTCGGCAAACGCCGCAATTAGCGCAGCATCGCCGACCATGGTCCGGTTGATGCGTATGCGTTCGTTATAACGCAATAAATGCGGCGACGTATACAATCCGACCCGGTATCCCGCCTCGACCAGCATCGCTTCCAGATAAGCGCAGGTCGACCCTTTACCGTTCGTGCCCCCTACCGTAACGATAGCCATCGGCATCGCGGTAAAAAGCCGCGCCGCCACGACAGCGACGCGCTCCAGTCCCATATCGATCGTTTTGCCGTGCAGGGACTCCAGATAAACCAGCCATTCGGACAGACTCATCACGCGGCGGCGGGAATCCGCAACATCATCGTCAGTAGATTAGCCAGCCGTTCGCGCATCGCGCGACGATCGATAATCAAATCCACGGCGCCGTGTTCCTGCAGAAATTCCGAGCGCTGAAAACCCTCCGGTAGCGTTTCGCGTACCGTCTGCTCGATCACGCGCGGACCGGCAAAACCGATCAGCGCGCGCGGTTCGGCGACGATTACGTCGCCCAGCATGGCAAAACTCGCCGACACTCCGCCCATGGTCGGATCGGTCAGCACCGAGATGAAAGGCAGTTTTGCCTCCGCCAGCCGCGTCAGAGCGGCGCTGGTTTTGGCCATCTGCATCAAAGAAAACAAACCTTCCTGCATCCTCGCGCCGCCGCTTGCGGCAAAACAGACGAACGGCAGGTTGTCGCGCAGACAGACATCCACGGCACGAACAAACCGCTCTCCGACTACCGCTCCCATGGAACCGCCCATAAATTTAAACTCGAATGCGGCAACGACTATCGGAATAGTACGGACTTTCCCTTTCATTACCAGCAAAGCATCGCTTTCAGAGGTGGTGCGCTGCGCTTCGAGCAAACGTTCGTTGTATCGCCGAGTGTCCTTGAATCTTAACGTATCGACCGGCCTGACCGTGCCGCCGATCTCTTCGCGCTCGCCTTCGTCCAGAAACATATTAAGGCGGGCGCGGGCGCAGATGCGGTGATGATGCCCGCATTTGGGGCAGACTTCGAGATTGCGCTGCAGATCAACGCAATAAAGTACGGTTTCGCACGACTGACATTTGTTCCAGAGTCCTTCCGGCATTACTTTCTTGGGATCTTCCGCCAGCCGCCGATTGACTTTTGGACGCAATATTTTTTGAAACCAGCTCATGGCATTTCCTTCTTGTAATCCCGACGGGCAGCATCCATAGCGAAACGCACCTCCGTCACAAAAGCAGATAAATTGACGAGCACCCGATCGCGAGGGGCGGTTTCGATCTCTTCCACCAGCCGGCTGCCTATGATCACCGCATCGGCGAATCGCGCAATCGCAGCGGCCGTTACGGCATCGCGTACGCCGAAGCCAACTCCTACCGGCACATCGCCGCATGCCCGCACCAGCGCGACGCGTTGCGCCACTTCCGCCAGATCCAGACTCGCCGATCCGGTTACGCCTTTGAGCGAAACGTAATAAACAAAGCCGCTGGCCTGTTGCGCAATCTGCCGCATCCGGGCTTCCGGCGTAGTCGGCGACAGCAGGAATATCCTGTCGATGGCCGCGGCCGTCATAGTGTCCGCAATGCTTTCTTCGGGCGGCAAATCGACCAGTAATACGCCGTCCACGCCTGCGGCCGCTGCGGCTTGAGCGAAAATCGCATAACCCATGCGCTCGACCGGGTTCGCGTAACCCATCAGTACCACGGGCGTAGTCATATTGCTGACGCGAAACTCCGATACGATGGTCAGGACATTGCTTAAACCCAGCCCCTGTTTCAATGCCCGTTCCGAAGCCCTCTGTATCGCCGGGCCGTCCGCCATCGGGTCGGAAAAAGGAATGCCCAGTTCGATGATATCCGCTCCTGCAGCAGCCAGACTGTGCATGATCTGCACCGTCATTCCTGCATCGGGATCGCCGGCGGTAATAAATGGAATCAGTGCGGCTTTATCTTGCGACTTCAGCGTTTCGAACGTTGATTTAATGCGACTCATGATACGGTCATCCCGTTATGCGCTCCATAATTATTGACCGGCATCACAGTTGTATCCCGGACAGCTTCGCCACGGTATTGATGTCTTTATCGCCGCGTCCCGACAGATTGACCAGCAAGATCCTGTCTTTGTCCATAGCCGGGGCGATTTTGGCGGCATGCGCGAGCGCATGGCTGGATTCGAGAGCGGGAATAATGCCCTCGTAACGGCATAAATCGTGAAAAGCGCGCATCGCCTCGTCGTCGTTAATAGCCACATACTCGGCGCGTCCGCTATCTTTCAGCCACGCGTGCTCGGGGCCTACCCCGGGATAATCCAGACCGGCGGAAATGGAATGCGTTTCCATAATCTGCCCTTGCTCATCCTGCATCAGATAACTGCGAAAACCGTGCAGTATTCCGGGTGTTCCGGCCGCCAGCGGCGCCGCATGGCGACCGCTGGCAATGCCGTCTCCACCCGCCTCGACGCCGATCAGTCGCACGCTTGCATGGTCCAGATACGGATGAAAAATCCCGATCGCGTTTGAACCTCCGCCGACGCAGGCGATGATCGCATCGGGCTGACGTCCGGTCATCTCCGGCATTTGAGAGATGCATTCCGTCCCGATCACCGATTGAAAATCGCGTACCAGCATGGGGTAAGGATGCGGGCCGGCCGCCGTGCCGAGGATATAAAACGTCGACGACACATTGGTTACCCAGTCGCGCATCGCTTCGTTCAAAGCGTCCTTAAGCGTTCTGGAACCCGAAGACACCGGCACTACGGTCGCTCCCAGCAGTTTCATCCGGTACACGTTCGGCGACTGGCGCGCAACGTCTTCCGCGCCCATATAAACCACGCATTCCATCCCGTAACGCGCAGCGACGGTCGCCGTCGCCACGCCATGCTGTCCGGCGCCGGTCTCGGCAATGATGCGTTTTTTCCCCATGCGCCGGGCCAACAGCGCCTGTCCGACGGTATTGTTGATTTTATGCGCGCCGGTGTGATTCAGGTCTTCGCGCTTGAGATAGATCTGCGCCCCGCCCAATCGTTCCGACCAGTGCCTGGCATGATAAACCGGACTGGGGCGACCGACATAATGCTTGAGTTCGTAGTGAAACTCCGCCACGAAATCGGGGTCTTTGCGCGCAGTCTCGTATTCTTCGC
>JAJYPZ010000155.1 GCA_021794855.1 Pseudomonadota bacterium
ACTACATGGATCGCACTTTACTACTGGTGGATGATGAGCCCAATATCATTACTTCGCTGACGCGACTGCTGCGGCGCGACGGATATCGTATCATCAGCGCCACCAGTGGTGAGAAAGGGTTAGCCCTGCTGAAACAGTTTCCCGGTACAGGCGTGATTATTTCCGATCAGCGCATGCCCGGTATGACAGGCGTAGTTTTTCTGAGTCAGGTTAAAGAGCTTTTTCCCGACACGGTGCGCATCGTTTTATCGGGTTATACGGAGCTGGTTTCGGTGACCGATGCGATCAATCGCGGGGCGATATACAAATTTTTGACTAAGCCCTGGGATGACGAACTATTGCGGGCAAATGTGGAAGAAGCATTCCGACGGTATGAGATTATCAGAGAAAACGAGCGTTTGAGCGAAGAACTTAAAGCGGTTAATACGGCGCTGATCATTGCCAATCGCAAGCTTGAACAGAATATTGAAGCCAAGACCGATCAGTTGACTCGAAATCTCGATATTCTAAGCGTTTCCCAGGAAATCCTCGAACGCTTGCCGATAGCGGTGATAGGCGTGGGTGAAGACGGTATCATCGCCATCGCTAACGCACAGGCGCGAACACTGTTCGGAGACGGAGACCTGCTATTGGGAGCGCGGGCAAGCGACTGTCTGGCTATCGACACCTTATCCTGTCTGGCTACCGATACCGGAGTATCGCCCGACAGTGCTGCCAATTATCGTTTGGCCAGCGGAGAGACTGTTCATTACTGGTGTTATCCGCTGGGTCGGTATTCTCAAGCTAAAGGAAGGTTACTGGTGATCGCGGTATAAGCGGTTATGAAGTTACGATACGGCATTGTCGACGGCACGATGAAGGTATAAAAACAAATGAGCGATGAACAACTGAAATCGGTAATGGAGGGTTTGCATCGATTGCCGGCCCTGCCTTCCGTCGTCATGGAAGTCATAGACAGTTTCGCCGAAACCGGAATTTCCACGTCGTTGCTGGCTTCCAGGATCAGTCAGGACCAGGCATTGTCTGCCAAGCTGTTGCAGGTTTCAAATTCCTCTTTTTACGGATTGTCCCGTCAGGTCGGCTCTATCAATGAAGCGGTAATGATACTGGGCTTCGATAGCGTCCGAACATTGACCGTTGCAATCGGCCTGATTCATGGTTTGTCGCCGTTTACCGATCAGTTGCTGCACCGGAAACAGTTTTGGCAATATAATATTCAGGTGGCGACATGCGCCCGGTTCCTGGCAAAAAGTCTGGGTGTCAATACGGAAATAGCGTTTACTGCCGGTCTTTTGCACGATATAGGTCAAATGGCCTTCGCCCTTACTTATCCGGAGCCCTACGGATTGATTCTTGAGCATAATCAGGGTGGCGGGCTGATAGAAAGCGAGCAGCAGGAATTCGGTTTCGATCATGCCATGCTGGGAGCGGAAGTCGCCCGCCACTGGAATTTTCCGCCTGCTATTCAAGAAGCCATTAAATATCACCATAATGTTGATTCGATGGATGTTTCCGTGTTGTCGGACATTATTTACATGGCCAATTTTTTGCACGAACAATTCAGAACATCCAAAAGCGAAGATGAAATTCTGTCGGTATTTCCAGCCCGGTTCTATAGCAAATTGCATTTAAATGAAAAAATGATAGGTTCTGCGATAGCCATATTGAACCGCCCGGATATCGGCATGCAATTTTTTGAATAAGAATAAGGAAGCCAGATGACCGATAAATCCGAGTGTGCAACGCTGGCAGCAGCCATCGAAGCGATAGATACCTGCAGACATCCTTTTTCTTTAACCGGCGAGGCGTCTGCCGAGATCAAAGTGCTGGAGCAGGCGATTTGCGAGTTGCTGGGCAGATTGAACGCCGAACTTAAAATCAGCGACAGGACATCGGATAGTCTGGCTGCGGCGAGCGTACGCATGGTATTGCTGGAAGATGTACAGGCGCGCTTGAACAAGGCCGACAAACTGGTGAAAACCACCAGCGATTTAAAAGAATTTTTAGAAAATGTGTTGGCCGATTTATGCGAAATGACTGGTGCCCGCAAGGCCTGCTATGCGAGTATGGACAGCAACGGCAACATAAGTAGTCTGCTGGTGCACGGGATGGATACTACTGTGCTGAAAGAACTCAGGATCTCGGAAAGTTTCCGGCAGTTTGTGGCGATTTTCGCCAACGAGACAGGCATAGTCAGCCAACCGAAACCTGAGGTACCCGTTCCTTTGCAAATACTGAACTGTTCTGTGCTGGCGACACCGCTGAGCATTAACGGCAGATCGGTAGGCGTAATATTGTTGCTTGAACGCCTGGCGGCTGACGCATTCAGCCGCGACGATGTATTTATGCTGGAGCATTTGTTGCCCGATATACTCCGCGTACTCGAAAGAATCGAGCTTTTGCACGCGCTGGAACAGAGCAATCGCTCCCTGCATGCCGAGCAGCTTAAACAGAAAAAACTGATCGAACAGCTGGAATCGGCGCAAGGACAATTGCTCCAGTCGGAGAAAATGGCTTCGGTCGGCCAATTAGCGGCAGGAGTGGCGCATGAAATCAACAACCCTATCGGTTATGTTTATTCCAATCTGAATTCGCTGGAAAAATATGTGCAGGAAATATTCGGGCTGGTAGATGTTTATACGGAAGCGGAAGCATTGATTGCTGACAGTGCAGTCAAAAACCGGCTACGGGTGGTGAAAACGCAGCTCGATATGGATTTTCTGAAATCGGATGTGCAGGCATTGTTGAGCGAATCCAAGGAAGGCATAGGGCGGGTAAAAAAAATCGTCCAAGATTTAAAAGATTTTTCCCATGTTGATGCGTCCGAAGACTGGAACTATGCCAACTTGCAGGCCGGTATCGATAGCACGTTGAATATTGTCAATAATGAAATCAAATACAAAGCAGAGGTCGTTAAGGACTATGCTGACATTCCCGATGTTGAATGCCTGATATCGCAATTGAATCAGGTATTCATGAATCTGCTCGTTAACGCGGCTCACGCGATTGAAGAGCGCGGAATCATTACGATCCGTACCGGAAAATACGATGATAGTGAAATCTGGATCGAAATATCCGATACCGGCAGCGGTATCGCGCCGGAAAACATCAAACGTATTTTCGACCCGTTTTTTACCACCAAACCGATAGGAAAAGGTACCGGACTAGGCTTGTCTTTATCCTACGGCATCATCCGGAAACATCACGGGCGGATAGAAGTGAACAGCGAATTGGGGGTCGGCACGACATTTAGAGTGTCGTTGCCGGTAAGTCGATCGAACCCGGAACGCACAGCCGATTCGGCGAGCGGCAATAGCGATTACCCTAATTCTTGATGTCGGATTACGCATGACGGATTCGTACTCCGAGTACTAGACAGGAACCTACTATGAACGAAATATCCGGTTCGTCGCAGCCGCCGGCTTCCAACCCTCCGGCATTGCTGTTCGTCGATGACGAGGTCAATATCCTGTCGGCGCTGAAAAGACTGTTCCGGCCTTACGGATACCGTATTTTTACCGCCGAAGGGGGCAGGCAGGGACTGGAAATCATGGTGGCCGAAAAAATCGATCTGGTCGTATCGGATATGCGCATGCCGGAGATGAACGGCGCTCAATTCCTGGAAAAAGTACGCGAACAGTGGCCCGATACGATCCGTATTCTGCTGACCGGATACGCCGAAATCGGAACGACTATCGATGCCATCAACAAGGGCCAGATTTACCGGTATATCGCCAAACCCTGGGAAGACAACGACATTAGTATGACGGTCAGGCAAGCGCTGGAATACAAACAGCTTGAGCGTGAAACGTTGCGGCTGGAGCTGTTGACGCAAAAACAGAATGCCGAACTCAAGGAATGGAATGCAACACTGGAAGATCGCGTCAAATCACGTACCGAAGAACTGAATCAAACCATGGGTTTTCTGGAGATTGCTCACGACAAACTTAAAAAAAGTTTTATCACTTCTATCCGGGTATTCGCCAACCTGATCGAAATGCGCGAAGGAAAAATGGCGGGACATGCGCGGCGGGTCGCCGACAGCGCCCGATCCATAGCGCAGCGCATGGGTTTGAACGATGCGCAGGTACAGGATATTTTTTTGGCGGCATTATTGCACGATATCGGTAAAATCGGTTTACCGGATCGCCTGATGGAAAAATCCTTTTCCAGCCTGACCAGCGAAGAGCGCACAGAAGTCGTCAAACACTCCGTTAAAGGGCAGACGGCGCTGATGGCGCTGGAGCAATTGCACAATGCGGCAACACTGATACGCAGCCATCACGAACGTTTTGACGGACTGGGTTTTCCGGACAAGCTGGCCGGCCTCGCCATCCCGCTTGGAGCGCGCATCCTGGCG